>CAZUXO010000326.1:0-4609 GCA_964624325.1 uncultured Dehalococcoidales bacterium | reverse complement strand
AGTAGTTGGGCCGTCATTTCAGCGACGTTCAAATGCCCATCTGACAGGCGCAACTCCTTTCTCTGTTTTATTAGTTTCTGCGGTAAAGCTTTGCGGAGATCGTTGATTTGTGGCGCTAACCAATCCAAATAGGCACGCATGGCACACGCATATGCGGCGAGCTCTTCCTGAGACCGGCTCAATTTATCAATATCTATTTGATCCCGTGACAGCTCTACTACTATCATCCTGGCCAGTGTAGATTGACCGCCGGGCAGAAGTTCACCTGTAGCCACTATTAAGCCGCGTGCAGAGTAGGACGTCCGGGCTGTTGCGTCGGGGCGAAGCCGACCCCTGCCACTGTGCGAGCTCTGACCGCGCACAAGGCGCTGCACGACCAACTCCTGCTGGCGTGCATCATGCTCGGTTGATTGGGGGTACATATCATCGACCAATAAAGCCACATCTTTGGCCTGGCTTGCCAGATGCTCCAAAAAGTTGGCGGTGGATTCAAAGGTAGTTGGGACATTGGCCCGGTCGAAAGGGCCTCCGAAATGGGAAATAGCAGCGCATACCAGCGTGGTCTTCATGTTTCCAGTTGGTCCATATAGATAAAGCAGGAACCTCAGGGGCATAACGCTGGCTAATGGTGCGGTATACATCGCGCTTAAGAGAGGAACAGTGACGGTGTGTGGCGCGACATCCAATAACCGAAGGCTTGCCTGTATGGCCTCCTTAGGGTTATCGCAGCTACGGGGCAGCCGATATTGTTGCAATGGCTTGGGTAACTCGACATCGACCCCTTCCATATCCGTGCTGAGGAAAATCCACTTATCATCAATTTCACGCCACCCTGTGTGACAATAGATAGTGCGCTTGACGGCGTTCTGCGAAGTGCCTTGTATTGCCTCTCTCAGGCAATCCTTCATGTTCTGACCGGCTGCAATGACAGCATTAACGCCCCAATTCTGAATAACCCAGGTAAGCCCCGCAAAGGATGCAGATGAAACCTGAATTTTCGGTAATGTTCGGCCAGCCTGCAGCTTGCCCTCGACAGTAAAGTACCGCTGTATCTCTATACCGTCATCCTTGCTGACGTCCTCCACCACCTCTGCGACAAAGTTACATAATGGCAGCAATATTTCTTCGCCATTATCGATCTTTATCTTACACATGCAACCGTCATGGATACGATATTTACCGCGCGAGTTGCTCTGTTCTCTTGAAATTATTGAGTCTATAACCTGTAAGACTTCTTCTTCCGGTGATGGCGGGCTGTTTTTCTGGTTCCAGTCCAACATTATGGGTATTATCTCCTCACGGACTATACCTTTTTGCACATATCTGCCAACTAACTTCGCAGCCGCATCATTCCGCTGGCCTTCTGGCACTCCCTTTCTCAACTCGTCATGCCAGGCTTTATCTTTAGCTGCTGACTTATTTTTTGGTTTCTCCTTGATTAATAGGGAAAAATCGAAGTCAGCAATCGGTAAATCGTCGATACTTCGTCCTGGAAGCCACTCGTACCTTCGGCCCGAAAAATGCAAAGAGGGAGGAGCCACTACATAACCCACATCTGATTTGAGGTCTACCTTATCTAAGAACTTAGTTTTATTCTTGTTAAATTCCTTGTCGTATTTATAGAAGCAATGGAAACCGTCGCCTCCTTTTTTAGATGTTGGCGTAGGCGGCAGTTTATCCAAACCAAAGCCTATAGCCTCCATGGATTTGAGACCCGTTTCTCCATCGATATCGATTACCGTGGTACCTGAGACTTCGCCGCAAACCAATGCTATATTGCTGTCGGGATGCCTGCTCCAAAACTCTCTTATCTCGCTTTCACTCAGCTTTGTAGTGGTAGAGGGCTTCCATGCAATCCGCGGGTGTTTTCCTGGTTTATTGCATTTGGGGTTCCCGCAGCTGCATTTATCGTCACTTCTGATAGTATGAACGGGTATAACAGAGAACCCCAGGCTTTGGTAATGGAGCGCTGCTGATAACATGCCGACTGTCTGTATATCCATTTGTTAAGCCTCCTGTTTAGTATGCGTACGACGCACCTTATTAATCGTTCAACCGCGAAACCTGTGAAACCTCGTGTTTCCGGGGGTGACCCCTGGAAAACAAAAAGGGCGGCAGATTCCGATGTAGCTTGGCGCTAATGCCAGGCTAAGGATTCTGTCGCTCTAGGCGAACTGATCTCTGATTATTAAGTTATTTGGATGCCCCGCCACTGGCGGTCACCATTAAGAAACTAATCGTCTATAGTTTCCCAAACGCAAGTTGTCCTTTTAACCTGCTTTTTGCCATATACACTGTCGATGGTCGCCCCGAAAGGAATCGGGTCAGCAAATTTACTGCCAAACGTTATCCTGTATCTGCGTGAAGATAGATATTTTTCCATGCTCGCTATCGTAACTCTTTGCCAATCCTCGATCTCTACATATGGTTCCAATTCACCAGAGTGGAGCATATATTCGATGTCAATGGGATGCGCACCTGTTAGCTGTGCCGCTTCTTCGATCGAGATTGTGTCTTTCCCACGATTTATGATCTCGTAGCGCTTCAGTTCGTGTTTTTTCATGCCGTACTCCTTATGAATTTATTTTGACCGCCGATGTTTGTTGCCGTGAGGCAACGTCCTGCCATAAACACGTCTCGTCAATGTGTACTTCTAGTCATAGGCATTATCTCCTTAAAATAGCAAGAGCGCCGAGCAATTAGCTTCGGCATCTGTGCCGAATACTAAAAACGCGGCGCTCTTGGCGCTCTCTAGGCGTTATATTTAATTGCCTTTAGTATAAATCCATATCGGTGTGATGTCAAGTATCTAATAGGCCAGTGACCGCAATTAGTAGGGCATAACAAGGACGTTTGACCGATATATTGAGATGGATTAAACTATAAACAGCGGTATACAAGTGATTGATTGCCCGAGGCGAAAGAAGAAAAATTTCTACAGCGCTGAAATCAAATTGTTTGCCCTTGAAAGGAGACGAGACGGTAAAGAATGGTCAGAAATCAGGAGGGAAATCAAGGATAAGTTCAAGCCTGATCCAGTTCCATCAATACGAGGCATGAAAAGATGGGATCAATTGAACTATGACGAGCTTCGTATGCTGGTCGCTCGCAATATGACCCGTCAGGCTGAAGGAATGAAAAATGTCGGCTTAACTAAAGTTGCGGAGACACAGCTAAACAACCTCTGGGAATCCAGATTTTTAGGCGAGCGTATCGAATATGGAGGCTGGCGTTATTTCTTTGAGCTTTTAGAAAATATCCTGGGGGGTGAAAAATTCAGGAAGTACGTTGACAGGTATTTGAATGAAACAAAGGATAACGACGATGTCCCACCGCCATCTATGGAAGGCTGGCAGTATAGTAGAGATTCCTAAACCGCCCTTGCGCAGTTTCTCGTGCATCTTTTTCAGGGGAAATCATTTTTCAAGTGTATATCCCCATAAACTGATGTTGTGATCAACGGCTGGCCAGAAGTACCTGCTTCCAGGCTTAATCTGCACCACATCCTCTGCCACTCCCCCCTCTATTTGCCTCGGCCAGAGAACCTCAGCATATCCCTGCTCAGCTACCTTCTTTAGATATTGAATCAAGTCAGCGCCGATATCTGGTCGGAGATAGGAGACCTCAATCTTCTTATTGATTAGCCCACTCACGGTGACCTCACCGATTGTGATCTTGGTGCCGCTATCGTCAATATATCGGACTATCTTCATGGCAATCCCCCCACTATGTCTGTCCGCCAAGTGGGCTACCGTTTAATTCATCATCGAGTTCCTTCGGGTCGAACCCCAACATCCGGACCACGTCCTCAGGGGTTTCGTCTAACTCATCATCATCGGGGTCGTAGGGTGGTGGGAACTGTCTCCAGTCGCCGGGCTCAAAGCCGCCGAGATATACATCAAAGTCAAGCATCTCACCTCCTCTATCATTGGACGAATGATGCAGCCGCAGGCAAGACTGAGTCGAGGCTTTTGGCAGCAGCTTCCTGCATACCTGGCATAATATGCGAGTACACGTCCAACGTTATTGCGATGGTGCTGTGCCCGAGCATCTCGGCGACGATCTTGGGGTGAACCCCTTCTCGTAGCATGAGACTGGCGCACGAGTGGCGGAGATCATGAAATCGAGCCTTTAGCCCCAGGCTCCTCACTATCTTGCCGAAGGTATGTGTTACGGTGCTGGGGTCAAAGGGCTTGCCATCCGAGTGACAGAATACGAGATCATCAATGGTTAGCGTCCTGCCCAGCTCACTAAACACCTGCTCCTGCCTCTGCTGATGATCCCTCAGGAAGCACGCCAGTTTCGGAGTAATGCTGATCCTGCGTCTGCTTTTCTGCGTTTTGGGTTCTTTGAATATAACCTTGCCCTTGCCCTTATACAGAACCTGGGACACCGATATGCTTGCCATGAGCAGGTCAACGTCTCTCCAGCGGAGGCCGAGGATTTCATTGCGTCTCAATCCTGTGGAGATGGCTGTATAGATCACCCCGTAGCAGTTGTTGCCCTGTGCACGCTCCAACAGCAGGCAAATCTCACCGGGTGATAGTGTGGCCATATTTCTGCGTTCGGCAACGGGAGGGTCAACCATATCTGCCGAGTTTCGACTGAT
>CAZUXO010000325.1:0-2771 GCA_964624325.1 uncultured Dehalococcoidales bacterium | reverse complement strand
GCTACAGCCAGGTTCCACATCAGCGCCACGCAAGAGGCTGTTAATTTCTACTATGAGGTGGTGGCACGCGGCCGTGTGATATTCTCGGACTATACAAGCAGTCGCGATATCGCCCTGAAGGTCACACCTGCCATGTCACCCTCAGCCAAACTTCTGGTATACCAGATTTTGCCTAATAGCGAGGTCGCTGCAGACTATGTGCCCTTTGATGTGACGGCCGAATACCCGCAAAACGTGAGCGCAGCTTTTAACAAGGATGAGGCCAAGCCGGGCGATAGCGTGGAACTTACTATCAAAACGGAAAACCAGAGCCATGTCATCGTGACGGCCGTGGACAAGTCGGTGTTTATTCTGGCTGAAAACCGCCTTAATCTGGCACAGGTCTTTGCGGAGCTTGAGAAACTCTATATGGATCCACAGGTTGAACTGCATGAAGTGACGCTTTACCCATCGATTACTACCAGGGGGGCCAGTGATACCTTCAGCGACGCCGGTGTCATGGTCCTCTCGGGAAACAGTATCCCCAGCGGCAAGGAGTATAAATCCAGCAACCGGGGGGACGGCTTTTTTCCTCCCATGTTCGGAGACGCAAAAGCGGAAAATGGCGCCATTGCACTTGCGCCCAGCACCACCGTTCCAGGCAGTCAATCAGGGAATCTGGCCGATGTGCAACGCATACGCCAGTTTTTCCCGGAGACCTGGGTATGGCAGACCGTGACGACTGATGCCAACGGCAAAGCGACTCTAAAATTGACCGTGCCTGACAGTATCACCACATGGATGCTGCGCACGGTCGCCATTTCGCAAGACAAAGGGCTGGGCGTGGCGGAAACCTCTATCAAGGCGTTTCAACCATTTTTCCTGAAACTAGACCTGCCCTACTCGGCAATACGCGGCGAGGAGTTCCCTGTCAAAGTAGCTGTTTATAATTACCTTGATCAACCTCAAAGCGTGGTGGTGAGTTTAGATGCGGCCGGCTGGTTTGATATTCTGGGAGCGTACCAACAGACCGTACAAATCGCAGCCGGACAAGTCGGGAGCGCTACCTTCACCATTCGCCCTAAAGGGCTGGGCTTTAACGAATTCAAGGTTAGTGCCCGCAGCGCACAGGCCGCCGATGCCGTAGTGCAGTCTTTTCTAATTCAGCCGGAGGGAGTGCCGCGTGAGTTTGTGGAGAACCTGGTGCTCTCCGAGGGGGCCACCAAAACGCTGGATACCACCATTCCTGATGTAGCAGTTGCCGATTCTGGTAGAGTATACCTTACCGTCACGGGAAGTTATCTTACGCAGACTCTGCAGGGGTTAGAGGGCCTGATTCAAATGCCATTTGGCTGCGGTGAGCAGAACATGTTGAACTTCGCCCCCGATGTCTTCATCGCCAAATACCTCAAGGAGAGCGGGCAACTCAAACCGGAAGTGATGGCAAAAGCAGAATTGCTCATGATCACGGGCTACCAGCGAGAGTTGACCTATCGCCGCACGGACGGCAGCTTCTCCGCCTTCGGCATGCAAGACCAAAGCGGCAGCTTGTGGCTCACTGCCTTCGTGATGAAATCTTTTTCACAGGCGCAGGGGCTTATCTATATTGACCAGACGGTGCTGACTGCTGCCCAAAGCTGGATAACCAAACAGCAGAAAACCGACGGCTCGTTTGAGGCGGTTGGATTCGTGCACCACCAGGAGATGCTGGGCGGGATGACCGGCAAGGATGCTTTAACCGCTTACGTGGCTATCGCACTTATGGAGGCAGGAGAGAAAAGTGCCTCCTCCAGGGCTGTTAAATACCTGAAAAGCAAGTTCAGCGGCACGAGCGATGTCTATACGCTGGCTCTCATAAGTTACGCTTTGGAGATGGCAGACAGTCACAAAAAGGACGACGCCTATAAGGCGCTCATGGCGCAATCCAAAGACGACGGAAACGGCCTCTACTGGGGCAGCAGTGTCGTGGCGCCAGAGCCCACCGTATTACCTCTCCCCGGCAAAATGGCGCCTTTCATGCCTCCTCAAATAAACCGTTCAGCTGTCATTGAGACTACGGCTTATGCCATGCTGGCACTCATTAATCACGGGGATAACCTGAACGCAGGGCGCGCCGGGAAGTGGCTTATCTCCCAGCGCAACGCCTACGGCGGCTATGGTTCGACGCAAGACACTGTGGTAGGTCTACAGGCACTGAGCGCTTATGCTACCGGGGTCCGGGCAGATGTGGACCTCACCGTTAGCGTTCAGGGCAGCGGCGTGGATAAGCAAATTCGTATCACGGCTGCTAACTTCGATGTTTTGCAGGTGGTGGAACTACCAGCCAACCAGAGCGTCAGCGTAACTTCAAAGGGAAAGGGTGAAGTTATGGCGCAAGTGGTGCGCCGCTACAACATCCCCGCACCCGACGCACTTGACCCGGTTATCAAGATCGATGTCAAATACGATGCCACTAATGTGGCCGTGAATGACCTGGTTAACGTGCTGGTGAACCTGAGCTTCAATCCTCCGCAGCAGGTCGAATCCGGTATGCTGGTGGTAGATATCTCCGTTCCGACCGGCTTTGCTGCCGATACGGCCAGCATAAACGCTCTCATGAAGAGCCAACCGCTTTTCAAACGCTACGATATCGCCGGGCGCAAAGTCATCTTTTATATCGATAACCTGAAAGCCGGAGCCAAACTGAACTTCAGCTTTAAAGTAATGGCTCTTTACCCGGTTAAGGCTAAAGGGGCAGCCTCGCAGGCTTATGCTTACTATCAGCCTGAATTTAAGGGCGAAGATCGGAAGAG
>CAZUXO010000324.1:0-2949 GCA_964624325.1 uncultured Dehalococcoidales bacterium | reverse complement strand
CAGCCAGCAATGGGAGCTACACCATCACGGTGTACATCTCCGACGGCGCCCACAACGCCAGCAAGTCCGCGACCGTAACGACCTCGACCACCGGCCTGGTCTATGGCAATCTCTCCTGGGCGCCAGGCGACGTCTCTGCCTATGCGCAGAACGCCACCGGCTCCTACTATGTGCGCCTCCTGAACGCCACCAGCGTTGAGAAGGACGCCTATGCCGGAACGATCGCCATCGCCGGGACCGCCTTCGAAGGGAGCATGATGTCACTGATCCCACTGGTCATCTCCTTCGTGGTCGTCGCCTTCTTCCTGACCTTCTTCGGACAGATCTCCGAGATGATCGGGAAGGGATTCAACTGGCGCAAGTAGCAAACCCCTTCCCAATTTCCTTTCCTTCCCCAAATCCCCCGTCATAGGAGGACCGTTCATGAATCACCTCAAGACGTTCACCATTCTCCTGGCATTGGCGGTCCTGGCGCCGATGCTGCTCATCTGCGTGTCTCCAGGGGTGGAAGCGAACGGCGAATCGTGGTTGAGCGGCTACAGCTACCGCAAGGCCCTGACCATCAACGGCTCGGCCGACGGCAATCAGACGGACTATCAGATCCGGCTCACCCTCAATTATGAGAACGGCACATCGTCCGGCTCCACCGTCTATCTGGCCGGCAAATGCCAGACGGATTTCGATGACATCCGCTTCACCTCGTCGGATGGCTCCACGCTCCTCGACCATTGGCTCGAGAGCAAGACCAACAATATCAGCGCGGTCTTCTGGGTAGAGGTTGACAGCATACCGACCGGCGGCGCTACGGTCTATCTCTATTACGGCAATTCAGGCGCGTCCAGCGCTTCAAACGGCGCGAATACGTTCATATTCTTCGACGCCTTCGATAACTCTAGCCTGGAAACATCAACTAGATGGACGGTGGTAGCTGGAGATATGACCGTCAGCAGCGGCATAGCGACTACCAACGCCGCTAGCACCAGGATAACGACCAAGTCAGCCTTTGGAACGAACACGGCAACCTACGCTTATCTCAGATGTAACAATTATGTATACACTCATGGCTGTCAATTTGGCTATTTCGCTACCAATAGCATTATATGGTGGGCGACTAGCGGAACTGATTCAGAAGCTACAAGCTGGACGTATATCAATCATAACGGCGCGGATAGTCTCACCGACAGCGACCAATGTTCTACCAGCTACGCGCTTATGGACGTTCAAAGGGGAGCATCCGGCACAACCTTTCACTACAATGGTAACGCATACACTAAGACCGCAAATTATCCCACAGCCTCATCACCGATAAGCTTATATGCCAAAGACTCCGGACAGCTAAACGTCGATTTCGTATTTGTGGCATCATATACCGCTCACCAACCCGTCCCATATACATGGGGTTCGGAGGAAGGGCTTGCCATAACCAATTCACCTATTACCGTCGCCTATGCCTATCAGGCATATTCCTGGCAGGCGACCGCATCACAAATGGTCAGCTCCTGGTCTTTCAGCAGTAATGCTAGCTGGCTCTCACAGTCCAATGGATTGGTGTCCGGTACACCGACCGATAACCATGCTGCCAGCTATACATGTAGCCTGAGCGCGACCAATGCCAATGGCACGGTCTACGCAAATTGGACCATTGCCGTCTCGCTATGGGAGCGGGAAGGGGTCGTAATACCTAGAGATTCGACCAATGGGTATCTGGAGGTCACGGTCTTGGCTGAAGGATCCCCCCAAGTGCTGACCGGCAATACGCAGGTATTGAAGGCATGGCTGCATGGTCAGACCTCCCCCGGCGTAGCCAATCTTTTCTACGCGGAATCATTGGATGGGCGCAGCTGGACCTTCGCCAATGGAGGCGCGGCGATCCTTGCCGCGAACAATCTGGAATATTGCCCTACTGTGGTCCATGTGGGCAGCACCTATTATCTCTATGTCCACAATGGATACACAGAATTTGACGTGTACACCAGCAGCAACGGCGTCAGCTGGACGCTGGCCGCTGCAGATGTGCTTCCATTAGGAAGCAACGGGCAATGGGATGATAGCGTCACCGGCAACACGGCCATTATCGTCGAGAATGGCGCATGGACGATGCTCTATGAGGCCAGCGGCGATGGCGGCGCACATTGGCATATCGGACTGGCCACCAGCAGCAACGGCATAAGCTGGACCAAGTATGGCAGCAATCCACTGACTCTCGCGCCTAACAGTGGCAGCGAGGGCAATATGGATAT
This sequence comes from uncultured Dehalococcoidales bacterium, assembly GCA_964624325.1. Taxonomy (GTDB): domain Bacteria; phylum Chloroflexota; class Dehalococcoidia; order Dehalococcoidales; family UBA1222; genus SURF-27. The sequence goes on along the minus strand of CAZUXO010000324.1, from coordinate 709 downwards.
CCATAAGATAGCTGGTATGTATTTCCTATATTACGGCGGCACGACATCTAGCAATCTCCCCACTGACATCTACATGTCGTATTCAACGGACCTGCATACCTGGCACAGCGCCGCAGGGAACCCCGTCTTTCCCCGCGTCTACTCATGGGAAGGGCTAGGGAATAATGAAGGGCAGGTATCAGATCCAAACCTCGTACAATGGAATGGCGAAACGCTGCTATTCTACACGGCGAACACCGCGCAGGCATGGTCATCGCAGAACGGCATCGCTCTGGCATCCTACGGCAGCAGCCTAACGACGCTGGAATCGTCGTATATGTATGCTGCCCAGTTCACCAACAGCGCCAGCACCACCGGCACGGTCGGCACCAGCTACACCTATACCCCGACCTGCAATCAGACAGTGACCTATTCGTTCGACACGATACCAGGATGGCTAACTTGCAGCGGCACCTTATCCGGATCCCCAACCGCCTCCGGAAACAGCGATGTCAGTCTGAAAGCGGTCGGGGCTGGCGGTGCTTATGTCTGGCAGAACTGGACCATCACCGTTAGCGCCACCGCTCCAGGCGCCCCGACCAACGTGACCATCTCCTCGCCCGCGATCCACAACCTCACGGTCAACTGGACCGCGCCTGATAGCGACGGCGGTGTCGCCATCACCTATTACGATGTCTTCGGCTGGCTCTACGAGGACTGCACCGCGCTG
>CAZUXO010000323.1:0-2621 GCA_964624325.1 uncultured Dehalococcoidales bacterium | reverse complement strand
GATCACAACACGGAGGGAAAAAGACATGAAATACACAAGTTTTGTAGTCATGATGGCCGAGGTTCTCGTGGTGTAATTGGCAGCAGGTTGCACAAGTGCTCCTGTAAAGGAAACATCGACAAACGTTTCCGTTAAAGAATCTCAAGCTGCACCGAATTCAAGTGTTACCGTCACAGAAACACAAGCCAAAGACAAATATGTACAAATTAATCTTTTGGATGGTTCATATGTTGGTGGCAAATATGTTTCTGAAACCGCAGCATTCACAACAATTGTTGTCATGTATGTGTATGATCCAACTGTTGGGGCTGGTAACTTCTTTAATAGAGGCAGTGGGAAAGAAGTCGGTTTCAAGAATTCGCTTATCAATACGATTATCCCGATAGATGAGCCAACGGCGATGATTGAAGCTAAGTTAGCCGAGCTAAACAAAACCAATCCACGTTAATCTTAGCGCTAACTTTTTTTTTGAACGGCCATGGAGCACTTTTTTTTTGCCGCCAAAAATGCAGAAAAGAGGGCTATTTTGTTTTCCCGATATCCATCATTTTACTACGTGTTTGATTTAGTAAAGTTTGCTCAGTTCCATACAGTTCTTTCATCTCGTCAATCAAGTCTTGAACAAAACAAGCCCGTTCTACGTCTTCATAGTTGGCGGCGCGGACCCTTCCGTCTTCATTATTATAGTTGACCACAAAAGGCTTATCGGGTGTGCCGAAAATTTGATTAAATTTGCGTAGTGTGGGCCCTTTCTTGGCTAAATCAAAAATCTTATAGACGATTTCATCATCAGCAAAAACCGTTCTTAATTGCTTCTCTGGCAGTTGTTCTAAGATCAATATCACGTCTTCCAAATCGCTTAACCACGTTCCGAGCTTATTCCTAATCACAAGTTCGTTCCGGGCCCGCACGGAGGGCGTTTCATTTTCGCGATTTGCTAACCGTTCCTTCTCCTTTGTCGTAAGCATAACATACTCTTATTAGGCAAACTACATAATCTTTGTGGATGTACTTCAAGTTAAAAATGCTAATAGCCGAATTTCAATAGAAAGGTTTATAACTATGATGACGTACATTCACTAATAAAAACATCCCGGAGGTACCCGATGAAAAGACTCAACCAAAAAGGACCGGTGCGTATGACGGAAAACCTCAGTTTTCGCGTCACTGGAGAGCATAGAAAGTTTTTAGAAAGAGTCGCAGTAAGTCGCGGCTGTGGGATATGTGACGCAGCGCGAGCGATCTTAAACGAGGCAATGGCCCGAGCAGGAACAGCATGAAGAAAATGATGAATTGCCAGGCGGTACCAACGCCCGGCGGCGCGGACAAAAACTCCCACCAGATAGGAGAATACTACAATGCACTACTATGCGATATTTCTATTTAAGGCTATCGAAAATTACAGGCGGACGGCGGTGATGCACCTTGACGGTTAACGATGTCACCGCGTCCGGGCGTGAACCCGATGACCGATTATATACCGTATCGAAAATAAAAGGACAGCACAAAAGCACGGCCCACAGCGACAGGACCGGCAAGGCGGGGCAAGCATGGGGCAGAAGCAAAATTGTGGCCGTACATCCGGCATCATACCGTCCCTCTGGGACAATTATTCCCGTTAATACGCTTGGACAAACTGCCTGTCGTGAGTGTGGTGAGGTCCCATGCTACGCACAAGACGGGCGGCTGTACTGTAAGTGCACTGTTTGGAATGAGGGGACACCGCGACCACAGAGAGCGCCTAACCCCATGCCCGATGTTATCAGGGATCGGCAATGGCGGAAGATTGGCAAGGGGAGGAGCTAATTATGGCAGCACCCCCATTCAAGGACGCAGCCGAAGAGCAGGCAGAGCTTAAGGCAATGTTTGAAGACTTCGAGAAAGGTTATATCCCGGCTATAACGGACGATGATGTAATCCGAGAAGCATATAGAGCACTTCCAGTCCTACTCACTTATGAGGAAGCCGAAGCCGCAGCACGTGCACGGAAGGGATTATAGATGGAAGTCCCTAAAATTTTTGATTTGCCTGGGGCAACCTTCACCTTCATGGCAGCAGGCGAGAAATGGCCGCCAATTATCCCGGCGAAAGGTTGGCAATTGCCAGAAAACGGCCATACCTTCGAGGAGACCCTATCATACAACGGGAACGTAGGCTTTCGAGCTGGTAATGGGTATATCGGACTTGACCTTGATGATCCATCAGCCTTCGAGGGACTGAGCATACCACCCACTACGACCTGGCAAACGCGCCCAGGGCGTTATGGCAAGATATTCACCGGCACGGTCCCACCTGAGTTAATGGAGAAGTACGGCAAACCGTGTGACCACTCACAGTTTAAACTCTATAAAGATGGTAAGGGAGTAGGCGAGATCAAGCTGGAAAGATGTTACCAGGTTATTCCGGCAAGCTGGAAATTGCTTGAACCTAAGGACGGCGGGCAACGGGTGGATTACGTTATGGTGGATAGCATACCACCCGCTCCTATTGACCTGAAAACGCTTATGTCTGACATCCTGTCGCTACCAGGTGTCTCCTTAGTGCAAAATCCAAAATCGGATACGACCGCCCGCACCGTAGAGACCATTAATAGCCCCGTAGCCGAGCCCGACGAGAGAGCG
>CAZUXO010000322.1:0-7910 GCA_964624325.1 uncultured Dehalococcoidales bacterium | reverse complement strand
TAGATTGGTAAGATGGATAATAACGCACAGTTAATTGGGAAAATCCAGCATCTCAAAGGCAGTCGGAAGGCCGTTATTCTGGCGCACAATTATCAGCCGGCTGATGTGCAAGATATCGCGGATTTCGTGGGAGATTCGCTGGAACTCTCTCAGCAAGCGGCTACTACCGCGGCAGAGGTCATCGTCTTTTGCGGAGTTCATTTCATGGCCGAAACGGCGTATATCCTCTCACCAGAAAAAACCGTGCTGCTACCCGATCCTCACGCCGGATGCCCCATGGCCGATATGATCAACGCTGAAAAACTGCGTAAGAAGAAGAAAGAACTTCCCGGCATACCAGTGGTTTGTTATGTCAATTCTTCGGCCGGGGTCAAGGCCGAGAGCGATATATGCTGCACCTCGTCCAACGCAGTCAAGGTTGTGGAGAGCCTGCCCCAGCAAGAGATTATCTTCGTGCCCGACAAATACCTGGGCCAGTGGGTGGCCTCCCAGACAGGGAAAAAACTGCACCTGTGGCAGGGTTTCTGTCCCACCCATGCCCGCATCCTGCCCGAGCATATCATAGAACTCAAGAATAAATATCCTCAAGCCAGAGTGGTGGTTCATCCTGAATGTCGTCCCGAGGTGGACGCACTGGCCGATGCCGTGCTCAGTACGGGCGGCATGATACGTTACGCGCGACAGCCTGAAGTGCACCAGATGATCGTCGGCACCGAAATGGGGATCATACACCGCCTGCAAAAGGAAAATCCGGACAAAGATTTTATCCCCGTTTCACAGCAGGCCATTTGCCCCAACATGAAGCTCACCACATTAGAAAAAGTGCTTTGGTGTCTTGAGGACATGAAACCCAGCGTGGTCGTTCCGGAAGAGGAGCGCCTCATGGCGAAGTCAGCTGTCGAGCGCATGCTGAGGGTAGTGTGACATGGAAAATAGCGATGCCTTGATCGTGATACATATTACCACCAAAGATGAAGCCGAAGCGCGCCAGCTGGCGGGCCAGCTGCTGGAACAAAAGCGGGCGGCCTGCATCAATATCATACCAGTGGTCAGCACCCTCTACCGATGGCAGGGCAAAATCGAGTGCGGCACAGAAAGCCTTATGATAGTCAAAACTAAAAATTCGCTCTTGCGTGATATAATAGCCCTGGTGAAAGCGAATCACTCCTATCAGGTACCAGAGGTCATCGCTATGCCTATAAATGGCGGAAATCCGGAATACCTTGCCTGGCTGGAGGATGAACTCGAAATTGGCTAGTGCCATAGGAGCAAAACCGTGTTTGTTAGTATGAGAGAGGACATACGCAATGTCTTCGCCAAGGACCCGGCGGCGCGAAGCTGGATGGAGGTTGTCACCTGCTATCCCGGCTTGCAAGCCCTGTGGAATCACCGCGTGGCACACTGGCTTTGGACACACCGCCTCAAGCTAGCCGCGCGCCTTCTCTCAGCCTGGGGCCGTTTCGTCACCAACATCGAGATTCATCCGGGAGCTAAAATAGGCAGACGCTTTTTCATTGACCACGGGGCAGGTGTCGTCATCGGCGAGACAGTTGAAATCGGCGACGACGTACTCATGTATGCCGGAACCGAGCTGGCCGGCACCACACTCAACAAAGGGAAGCGCCACCCCACCATAGGCAACGGAGTGGTAATAGGCGCCGGTGCGATAGTTCTGGGAGCCATCACAATCGGTGACGGGGCCAAGATAGGCGCCGGTTCGGTAGTAACCAAACCTGTGCCTGCGGAAGCCACCGTGGTGGGTGTACCCGGCCGCATTGTGGAAGAGCACCGCAAGATGGTGGTTGACCTGGAGCACGGCAGGCTGCCAGACCCGGTAGCTGAAGCGATCCGACTGGTGCTCAACGAACAGACAAAACTGGAAGAACGTCTCAAAAAACTGGAGGAGGGTTCAGGGATTACGGTGCCCCCGGACGAACTGCTTCAGCACGTGCGCCGTATTGTGAAAGAGTTTAGCCAGGGCAGCGCCGGGGATGAGGACGATGCGGGGTGGGTGATATAAACTGCTGCTGTTCTGAGAGCAATAACTAACTTAATGAAAAGGGGGGGCTGCTGGCAGCCCCCCCTTAATATAAACTAAGGTGAAATTACATTCCGGGGATGGTCATCACTGCGGTGCCAGCCGGTAGCTCGAACGTGGAATCCGGCAACGCGGAAAAGTTGAAGTTGGAATAATCCATGGTCCCTGTTGAAGAAGCTATCTCCACGGTTACGCCGTATTGCGTGGATATCCACATGGTGGTCAAGACGCCTGAAGAAGTATCCGTGTATTCGTAACCCGCGCAGGCGTATCCGTTAACCGTTTTAGGACCGATATACTTCGGATTATACTGGGTTGTTGAGTTTGCGTCGCTTGGTTTCGCCGGCGGCACCGATATCATGATGGCCGATTTGGTAGCGGGTGTGTACATGTAATAAAGCGTGCCGTTAAATATTGTAGCTGTCGTCATGGTTCCAACCGTTGATTCCATCTTGAATTTGGTGGGGTTGCCCATCTTGATCCAATATTTCGAAGTTGTCGTGGTGCCTGAGCCGGTCATGCTTACGTCACAGGAGTAGCTCGTGTAACCAGCGGCTTTGCCCAGGATGGTTGCCAGGTCATTCCCTGAGGCGGCAGTAGTTGAGGTGATGGGAACCGAAGATGTAGTAGTAATCGTCGTCGTTGTAGTTTTGATGGTAGTAGCAGGGGGCGTCGTGGTATTGGTGGTGGGAGGGGCTGTCGTCGCGGGCGCAACAGAGGTGGTGGCTGCCGCGGCCGACGTTGCTGACGCCGAAGTGGTAGTAACCACTTTAGTGGTAGTAAGGGCAGCCGATGAAGTAGGAGCGGCGGTAGTTTTTGTGGTACTGGTCCCTTTCCCACCGCATCCTGTGCCGAGCATGGCTACGATAGCCAGAGTCAAAGAGATTGCGAAAATCTTTTTCAAATTCTTTCCTTCTTTCCGTTGCTGATTTTGCGTACGAAAGATGATGACCGAACTAAAAACATTGTAACACCAATAGCGGATAAGTCAATAAACTTAAGTTACCGATATAATATCACCACGCAAAACTCGAACAGGAAACTTTTATAAAGTACAGGAGCTAAAGCAAGCGACGCGACTCTAGTACCAGTTTTTCTACAATACGCACCATGCCCCCAGTGTCCTGTTTGCAGTATTGCAACAAATCTTTTCTTATCTTGTTGCGATCTTCGTCAGAAACCTGGCCAAAAGTCGCCTGCATATACCGAAGACTGGCGATATCTCCGTGAGAAATCTCAAGGGCATCATACCCTATACCCGTAAGAGCCGGCATGACTTTTTTCAAAGAAGCACTGCCCATTTGCGAGGGGTGATAATAACTGAAATTCTTAAAAGGCTTTAAAAGATCGATGATGCGATTACAAATACCCTCTACCCAGCTTTTATACTCCGGAAAGGCGTCCGCTAACTCTTTGAGGCGACTCTTTTCGAAGGCTTCGTAATAAACCAAAATTGATCCGTCTGGGCCGATGGATTTTTTCAAAGCAGCCAAAAATTCCGGTCGCGGATCATCTTTACCATCCGCCAGAAAAGCATAATGTTTGGCGCGGGCGCCCGGTTGCTCTACCGAATGCACCGAAAACTGGAAGGGGAGACTCTGGTATGGTCTGGTGCCATCGTATATGGGTATAGCCGCCATGAAGGTCTCAAAATCCATAAAATACAGCGGGTATTGGAGGCTTTCAATAAATACCCTGATCTCGGGCCGGTTGATGTGAGGTTGACCACAAACGACGCAGTCCTTTTGTATCTGTTGCAGGGGATTCAACTTGACATCATGGGGAATATCGGCGATATGAAGAATCCCCTTCCCCAGCAACTCCTCACCCAATTTTTTGCCGTAATACAGTGTCATGACGTGGTGCTCAGGCAGGTAAGCCCAGCACTCTTCTTGAAGCGCACAGGGGTAGGGTGAATTGCAGTGCTGGCCGATGCCCACCTCCGGACTCTCTGAAGACGAGATAAGCGCCAGCATCTGTGCGACACGCTCATCGATACCGGATGAAAATTCACCGAGTCTATCCGTCACATCTTCTATATTGAACAATTGAGCAGGGTCCACTCCACCGTTTTTGATGAAGTCCTTGTTGAGATACAAGATGCGGCAGCGTTCGACTGAGAGCCCAGCCAGGTGGCAACAATGACGCTGGAAGGCCACATCGTGTAGATGCTCAGCGCGTATTTCAGTGCTGCTCTTAACTTCAATGATATCCCAACCTCCGTCCCCAACCGGGTTGAGAATGTCAACGCGGCAAAAAAGACGGGATGCCGAAAAGCCGGCCTCGAACAGCGGCTTTCGCAAAACTAGCGCAGCCTTCGTTTCACGCAGGTTATCACTGATGCTGGAGCTATAGACGCTCAACCCACCGGGATAAAGAACCTGTGCCAGTTCGCCGACGAAGTGCCCCTGATCGAAAACGCTCTGGGTGGTTTCATTTACTTGAGGCAATCTGGTAAAATCGTTAACGGCCACCCACAGGAGTTTGCTGCACTGGAGACCGTTCAGGTATTTAGACTTAGAAAGGCTTTTATAACTGCTCAAGTAAAGATCCTCTTATCTGACATTATGCACTATTTTCAAAGGGCTCGTATCAAATGGTGTATACATGTGATTCTTATCCCCTCAGCCAGGATAAACAAAACACCCCAAGCGCACTTGCATCCGATTTTGGACAATCGAATTGGACTAAAAAGAAGGGCAATGATATAATGTTCTTCATTGTCCAAAACGGAATTTGAATTAATCGCAAACAAGCATAGACCTTATCATGTCTCTGTAGTTCTTGAACAAGACTCGTAGTTTCAATCAAAACGGAACATGTCTGAATTATTGCCTTTTTAAGTTGATAGGAATGCAAAGCAAAACAGTGGCAACACCGAATACAGTACCACAAAATTCTGATGAAATGGCCAACACGCTGGGCCTGATACGCATGCCCGCGCTCAAAATCGGCCAGCATACCGTGCGCATCCCCATAGTGCAGGGTGGTATGTCGGTTCGAATTTCGCTTCACGGCCTGGCTTCAGCCGTAGCCAATGCCGGAGGAATCGGAGTAATCGGGGCAGCCGGAATCGGCATGTCTGAACCTGACGTCAGCACAAACTTCGACGCAGCCATGCGTCGCGGACTGCGCAACGAAATTAGAAAGGCCAGGCAAAAAACACAGGGGGTGCTGGGTGTTAACATCATGGTGGCGCTCTCAGACTACGCCGAGTTGGTCAAAACCGCTGCGGACGAGGGTATCGATATCATCTTCTGCGGAGCGGGTCTGCCGCTAGCTTTGCCGGGACTAATTGACCTCAAAGGTCGGACGCGCCTGGTACCTATAGTTTCCTCTGGACGCGCTGCACGCATTATCTGCAAGAAATGGCTGGAAGATTTCGGCTATCTGCCCGACGGGTTCGTGGTGGAGGGTCCGCTGGCTGGAGGACATCTGGGTTTCAAACCAGACGATCTCGAATTGCCGGAAAACCGACTTGAAAAGTTAGTCCCGGCAGTAATTCAAGAGGTCCAGGCTTTTGTCCCAATCGCCCAGAGACCCATACCTGTCATTGCGGCAGGCGGCATTTTCACAGGTGCTGATATATATAAGTTTATTCGTCTGGGGGCCAGTGGCGTTCAGATATCCACGCGCTTCGTGGTTACCGAGGAATGCGATGCCGCCCCCGCTTTCAAAGAAGCTTACCTAAATGCGCGTAAAGAGGATGTCACAATCATAAAAAGTCCGGTAGGTATGCCCGGTAGAGCCATTAACAACGCTTTTCTGGATAATGTACGTGCCGGGAATAAGAAACCCTTCCGGTGTTACTGCCACTGTGTTAAGACATGTAACTACCTTGAAAGCCCATATTGTATATTCCATGCGCTGGTAAATGCACAAAAAGGGCATCTTTCCGCCGGTTTCGCTTTTTGCGGAGCCAACGTGTATCGCCTGAAGCGCATTACAACAGTGCAGAAACTGATAGTATCCCTGGCCAAAGGATACTCGAACGCAGCACGTCGAGAATTCGGAGAAATGCTGGCCCGCTTTTTAAACGACAGTATGTCCGCAAATGATTCTACAGGGGGTCAGGTTAAACAGGGTATACCATCAGGCTAATGGCAGCTGTCATAATTTAACCAATCCAATAATATTTACATCTGGAAATAAAAGGGAAAGGAGATTAAAATGCCGACAATTTTAGAACGTGTAAAGAAGGTAACCATCGCGCGCCTGAGCGCCAAAGAGGAAGCGGTAATTCCGTCCGCCAACTTCACCGATGATCTGGGTGCAGATTCATTAGACCTGGTTGAGCTAATCATGGGGTTGGAGGAAGAGTTCAGCACGCCCGCGAAGCCCGTCAAGATCCCGGATGAAGAAGCCGCCAAGATAAAAACGGTGCAGGATGCCGTGGATTATTTGAACAAAAAGGGCATGTCAGATGCGGACGTCAAACCGCAGCCAACCCAGTCTGCACCTCCGGCTGCCAAAGCCACCAGTACTGAGTCTAAAGCCACACCAAAGGCAACCTCTGCGACCGCGCCACAGAAAAAGGCAGCCGCCCCGGCGGTAGAGAAGCCCGCCTCTAAAAGCACCAAGACCGTTAAAAACACCAAAATCAAATAGTCAAAAGTAGCGTGGCAATCGAGAATCACTCAGGCCATTTTACTGGCGAAGGAGGCACCCGGCTTTTTTATCAGAGTTGGGTGCCTTCCATACCACCACGCGCGGTCTTGCTGGTGGTACACGGTCTGGCAGAGCATGGTGGGCGCTACCTGAACCTCGTGAATGAGTTCGTTCCTGCAGGATTCATTGTATGCACCCTGGATCACCGCGGGCACGGCCGTTCTGATGGAAAAAGGTGTTACGTCCGACGCTTCAGCGATTATGTGGCGGACCTCGGCACTTATGTCAATATCGTGAGTGGTGCATACCCCGATGTTAAGATTTTCATGGTCGGTCATAGCTTGGGCGGCACTATCGCGACGGCTTACGCCGAGATTCATCAGGAGACTCTGGCAGGGTTGATTCTCTCCGCCCCTGTCCTTAAAGCCGGCATCAGCATTACGAGACGCGATAAAATACTCGCCCGAATCGCCTCACGCATTGCTCCGACAGCAGGAGTGACCAGTCTCGATGTTACAACCATCAGTAAGGATGCGGCGGTTGTAAAGGCCTACATGGACGATCCCCTTGTGTACACAGGCAAAATCACCGCCCGTCTTGGTGCCGAGATCCTTCTGGCGATTGAAAAAGAGATACCTAGCCGATTGCCAGAGGTTAACCTCCCCCTCCTCATCATGCAGGGGAAAGAAGACCGCCTCTCAAATCCAGAGGGTAGCTTAATAGTCTTCAATCGAGTCTCCTCAAACGATAAGACCCTCAAACGCTACGAAGGCCTTTTCCACGAAATATTCAATGAACCGGAACGTGCCATCGTTTTCGCCGATATGCGGGAGTGGCTGTTAGCCCACGTTTAGACGACACAGGATTCCACACCCCGGAGACACTGTCCAATACAAAGTACTGATACAACGTCAGCCGCGTTCTAATCTCACAACAGTCCCATTTCATGATATTCATCTGGGACGAAAGACGTTCGCGATCGTCTCCCACATGATTCCAGTCCGCCATAGCAAGGCTGGCTGTGGGATGCAAAAAGGAAGCCGCCACCTTAGAGGTGGCGGCTGTATTCATTCCTGATAGTTCCGGGTTATTTACCTGGCAAAATCGGTAGCACGAATCTCCCGAATGACGGTCACCTTTATCTGGCCGGGATAGGTGAGACTTTCCTCGATCTTCTTGACGATATCGCGTGCCAACCTCATAGCCGACAGGTCGTCAACCTCTTCGGGTTTAACCAGAATGCGCACTTCGCGTCCGGCCTGGA
>CAZUXO010000321.1:0-3197 GCA_964624325.1 uncultured Dehalococcoidales bacterium | reverse complement strand
CTCTTTCCCTACACGACGCTCTTCCGATCTCTACAAGCAGGGATTGAAGGATGACAGTTAAAACAGCTGGTGGCTAAAAACCCAGCCATCCGTTGAGCAACAAGGTAAGTGAGATGGTTATGGGAGTCAACATCCCTCCCTTGAAGCCTTTCTTGGCGGCCTTCTCCAGTCCCGGACGGTTGCGCCACTCCCCGTTCAACATGGGTATCAGGCTCTGAATGAAAAATACGGTCGGCCACAGGTTCAGCAGGGCAAACACCGACCTCGACACCATGGCTACGAAGGCGAACGATACTATCGCTCCGAGCACCAGCACTATATAAGCGTATCGTATTCGTTCCTGCCCGAAGATGACCACTGAAGTACGCTTGCCCGAAGCAGCGTCGGCCTTGACATCAGGGAAGTTGCGTATGCCCTTGGTCGCTGCCGCGGTGAGTATGCGCGGCAACCCCACCAGAATGGGCAGCCAGCTCGGACCTGCCTGTATATAATACGCCGTGAAGATCACCATGGCATAACCCAACAACATGAAGGTTTCGCCCAGACCGCGGTACGAAGCTTTGATGGGTGGATTGGAATAACTGTAGGTAAGTAAAATACCCAAAGCTCCCAGCGGGATAGTAAAGGGGCCCGTCTGGCCGACAAACTGCACTATAAGCCCCAGCGGTATGGCGGCCGCGAAGAATAACATGCCCACTAACTGCACATGTTCTTTTTTTAGGTGCCCGCTTACAAGCACCCGGGTGCCCCCGGTGCTTGTCATGCTCATGCCGCCCTCTGCGCCAATACGCTCGACGTTTAGTCGGTCTCCCTCGTAATCCTGCGCCTCGTTAGTCAGATAGATGCCATTGGCGATGAAGAACACCGCCAACAGGGAGGCGATAAATACCAGCCAGTTGAAGTTTCCCGTATGGTACCAGGCAAGCACCGAGCCAAGGACAAAAGAGAAAACGTCGTTGGAATGACGCGGCAGCTTCTGTACCTGTATCCATGCCTTAAGTGTTTTGCGATCCATTTTCCTTTAACCCATCTACTAGCATATCGACAAATTTCTCTGAATTGCGCGCTTTTGCACCGGCGTGATGTTCGCGCACCATTCCCCATTCGCAGGAATGGTCAAATTCGAACAATGCCGTTTCAGGACGTTCTTGCGGAGACTGCCTTCTTTTTCCGTTTGAAAAGCATATTGCGAATGGCTGAGAAATACCTGAGGCGCACCAGCCCGATGGGTATCTCGAGCTCCAAGCGCTCGGAGGCAGTGAAACCGTTAATGGCGTCCATCTGCGGACGGAGTGCGGCGATCTCGTCGGTCTTGCCAGCCTTCATGAGTTCGTCGATTTCAACTTCGAGGGACTTAGCGCGTTCGATGCGTTCGATCTGCGTGTCTGCCGCTTTTTGCGAAATCTGGCCGTATTTGGCCTTAAGCTTGGTCAAACGGGCAATAGCCTCATAGGTTACCTCGGTTATTTCGTCGCGTGACAACCACTCGGTCTCATAATTCAGGCTGTGTTTCCAGCTTGGCAGTGTCAAAGCCTGACGATGTTCTTCCAGCGTCTTGTAGAGAAGACGGAAACCATATCGTTCGGGATATTCGAAAGCCAGACTGCCGGGTGCCATAAATGGCGCCTGGTGCCCCATGAAAAGGAACAGCCTCTTGTCGGCATTAAACTTTTTGAGCAAGGTCTCGCAGTAATCGATGGTGTCCAGTACGGATTGTTTGGTCTGCTTGTGAAGACCGATCATGAAGAATATCTCTACCCGGCTGGCGCCCTCATTTAGTGCGGTTTCTATCATCTTTTCCATGTCTTCGTTGGAAAAGCTTCGTCCCAAGTAAACTTTACGCACCTCGGGGTCATGCGATTCGGGTGACATGTCCAGCGAGAAACCCGGCGCTGATTGTGCCAGTTCTTTTACGAATTCTGGAGGCATCGGATTGAAAGCTTCCAACATAAGAGTATTTCTGACACGATGCTTTTTGATCATACTCAGGATTTTGTGAGCGCGATCCTCTCCACCCTCACGAATGTCTCCCACCAGCAGGATAGGACCGCGCGTTATGTTACTGATATTATGAATATCATTGAAAATATCCTCAGCGGTGCGATAGGCAGGCGTCTTGCGATTGGCAAAGCCGGACAAGGCGCCCTTGGCTCCGCTACAGAATATACAGTTGTAGTTGCACCCACGGCAGGTGAAAACGGCCGTCACAGGATATTTCAGCCAGCCCTTGAAAGGCACCACGCTGGCGAGGTCGTGATAACGCAGCACCTGACGCACTACTGTCCCATAATGATTCCCCATCACATGACTGATGTCTGTCGGTACATAGCTGAACTCGTTTTCGCGCACAGTGCCTGACTCATCTTTCCAGACCAGATTCGGCACCGTTGATAGGTTTCCGCCCTTGAGTGCCTGCATGAACTGCTTCATGGGCTCCTCTGTAGAATCACCACGCATAACGTAATCCACCGCCGGGTACTGTATGAGCTCTTTATAAAAGCGCGATGAGGAATAACCTCCGAAGATAACTTTGGAGTCAGGATGGTATTTTTTAACGATTTTGGCGATTTCGATAGAGCCGTGCGAATGCACCATCCAGTGAAGGTCAATACCGAAAACGGGCGCGTCGAGCTTCTTGATGAAGGCTTCGGCGTCAAAACGTGCGTCCCTGAGCATGCGCCATGCTATGTTGACGATGCGCGTGCGGAAACCGGCTTTCTCCAAATATTCGGAGATGCTGGAAAGCCCCACCGGGTACATCTCGAATATGGGCGTGGCGAGCACCAGGTCACTTACCGGACCGTAGAGTTGGGGAATCTTACGGAAGTCATATACATGAGGTGCGTGCAGCAGAATAAGATCTGTTTTCGGCATATTCAATCCTTTTTAAAGTATGATTAATGGAATAAACTGTTCGCGGGAAAAACCGTTTCCACCATCGGAAAACAGGGCATAATTATACCGTTTTGCACGTTTATTGTCGAATATACTGCCTTTTTAAATTTCATCCTGTGGTCCAACCGGAACAAGGAATCTGGCACGGGTTGGCAGCCTATTCCGTCTTGAAATAAGTATGCCTCGGCTGTTGATGACGCCTGTAAAACATCAATGCAAAAGAGATAAAAGGCCTCGGTCTCCTATACTGTATAATTCCCCCATGAAGCCCCATGCTGATGACCAGACCCCGCAAATCGACC
>CAZUXO010000320.1:0-2738 GCA_964624325.1 uncultured Dehalococcoidales bacterium | reverse complement strand
TTTTTATAAAAAATCATCCCAAAACGCACAATATCTACACGTCTCTGAACACTCTTTCCCTACACGACGCTCTTCCGATCTGACAGATATGAAGAAAGAAAAACCCTTTTACAGACAGCATGGAGGGTGGACCCGAGAATTGAGCCAATACCTCTTTCGTTGAAATCTTACGAACATGATACCTGGATTCCACTTATTCACGAAATCAGACAAAAAGGGGTAGAGTTAGATTTATATGCCGCTGTTAAGCCTGCAGCAAAACCAGGCAGATTGTCAGGGCCATACAACAAGCCATCAAAACCTCGCAGGATCACTATACCATCGCAAAAATAAAGGATTTTAAAAATATGGCAAAAGAGTCCTGTCCCCGAACGGGGGAATGACAGTGAGCTTGATAAAATGTCTTTAACTGTTCACTAACGACTATTCACTGAATCACTGCCGCAATGGGATGGGGGAAGGCGACATCCACAACCGCTCGCTTCTTCCTGCTACCAATAGATTTGAAATTTAATGAACTATCCATGCTTTCATGTGGTTATCATTAATAATGCCAGGTATAATTATTTTCTTGAAAAAGCAATTGGATTTTAGAGAAAATATCAAAAGTTTAGGGCGAGGCAATAAACAGTTTCTGATGTGGAACAAACTATTTGATAGAATGCATGCTTTTCGTCTGCTGGCTTTGCAGAACATCTTTTGCCTGGTCTTTTTTCTTGTTCTTCTGGGTATTGGTTCGGTAGTTTTTGCTTCTGAAAAAGAAGAGACTGTACCGTCGACAAACCTGGTAACCTCGGCTTTCCAAAAAGAAGGAACTGTCCAGTTTTTTGAGCATCTCTCGCTGGGCGTAAAAGTCAAACGCCTCTTAAATAGCCACACTTCCTACGAATTCGGCAACCCCTATCCTCCCTATCAGGCACCTCTCAGCAAGTTGGAGTTTCCACTGGACTCATGGTGGGGCGGGGGAGTGATGAGGTTGAGTTACCCCAGGTTCTCAATTGGCGTTGAAGTGCTCACAAATGCCTTGGGTGATGCCGGCGGGCGTTTCAGAGATTCTGATTGGGAGGATGATAATAACATTGACATGAAAACCACCTATAGTGTTTCGAGATGCCGTATGGAACCCAGTTACATGACCCAGGGTGATATAGATATGGAAGTCTCCGACTGGCTGGGGCTGCCTTCCTGGTTCAGTCTGCGTCCTGTAGTAGGATTACGTTATCAGTATTTCCGCCTGGTTGCCCACAACGGAATACAATACGACTTGTGGACAGGGACGCCTAATATAAACATGCCGCAAAACGGCATCCGTTTTAAACAGACATACTGGCAATACTTTATGGGAGTACGTTTGGGTACAGACCTGGGACAATATGTCGGGGTACCAGACCTCAAATTCAATGCTCAACTGAACTGGGCTTATGTGGAAGGCAGCAACGAAGACACCCATCTGCTCAGAAATGATGGTAAGCGGTTCACCTATGAGGATACGTATGGTGATGCATGGTATGCTTCCATCGGCCTGAAGAAAGGTTTGACAAAGAACCTCGCGCTGAGTGCAGAAATGGATTATCTCCGGATCAACACAACCGGTTCACATCGCTGGTTAATCCGTTCCGAAGGCATTGACCTAAGTTGTGGCAACGGGGTCAAGGTCTGGTCGGAACAGATAGGCCTCTCACTGACCCTGCAATATAGTTTTTAATGGAGTGTAAAAAATAAAAGTTCACCAGGAGATCTGGTTAACTAACTTTAGGGGTGGTACAATAATGCGGGGCAGGTCAGATTCCGATCTTTTAGAATTTAAACAAAACCAGGAATATCACGACTTGTACCGATTCATCGCCTGGCTTGTCGGCACATCAATTCCAATGACAACGATGGTTATTATGCTGGGGGTATGGTCAGGCTCTTTAACAATAATCGCGATTACTATCGATTATGGACTCTCTCTGTTTCTTAATATCATATCGTTGATAATACTGGGGATCATTCTGCGGCAAAACAAGTTCAAATACCCTTATGGAACCGGCAAGCTCGAAAATTTCGCCGGGTTTTTTTACGGTTTCTGTATCATACCGCTTGCGCTGGCCGTTTTTATCGCCGCCGGGAAACGCTACCTCAATCCACCGGAGACAATTGACCTGAGGTTGGCACAGCTTTTTCTTTTGGCCGTTATCCGGCTGGCCGTATTCACCGTCTGGATTACCCGCCTGGGAAAAAGGTACCCGGATCATTCACCTCTGCTGAAGGCCTATTATTTAGATTACCGGGCGTCATTTGTTAACGAAACTGCCATTTTTTGCGGACTGGTATTTGGACTGGTTATGGCAAACCGGGGAGAGATGAGGTTTGCCGTTATTATCGATATGGTAATTGCGGCATTGATTGCTCTTTATTTGCTCTATAACGGTTGCCGGCTGGTAATCAAAAACTTTCAATCTCTCATCGACCTGCCCCTTGAAGAAAAGTTCCAGTACAAAATCCTTAATTGCTTGACGCATGAGTTTGAAGCATATACAGGTATTGGCACCGTGCACACCCGAATGAGCGGAACCACGCGCATGGTACAGATCGAGCTTCATTTTGGCGAGGAAACAACCATAAAGGAAATTGAGGAATTGCGAGAACGAGTGGAAAAGAAGCTGCGAGAACAGGGCGACAAGGTTGTTTTTCATCTGATTCCGCGTTACCTGAATGATGAACAAAAACATCGAAAGGAGTGACAAGCAGCACAC
>CAZUXO010000319.1:0-6025 GCA_964624325.1 uncultured Dehalococcoidales bacterium | reverse complement strand
TATGTAAATCGGAGGCTTTTACGACTACCATGTGTTTAAGCAGCTCTTGTATTTCTATCATGTATTCCTCCTGATATATGACGCTAACAGGTTTTATTGGCTTCTTCTTTAACCCTTTGTATGTCCTCTTTTGTAAATAGCCTCCAACCGCGCCTATCGCGATGAAGAACATCAGCAACTACCCCCTCGCGTACCCAGCGTAAAAAGGTGCCCTTACTGATCCCAACAATAGTGCAGGCTTCTGCCGTTCGATAATACTGGTGCCCGCTGATACTTATTGTCATCGCTTAAACCTCCCTGACGCCACCTGAATATACTCAAGCCTACTACTGGCAACATTGAGGTTCAATCACCCTTTTGGGCTATATTGCTGGCTATTCGTAATGGGTAGTTGGTACTAACGAGAAAAGGGAAGGCGATTTAAACCGCCTGATTGGGTGTGAAAAGCCCTCGGCGGAAGGGTTTGACTCCCGATCAGGTAAACTCAGCGGCATGGAGGTTACTAATGGGAGAGGTTGAACGGTTTTTACCAATGGCTTGGCTAGATTGAGATTGACTGTAATCTGTTTATCAGGTGCCTCCCAGCCATCAGGTGGAAAACATCAACACCTTTAAATAAGTATCAGCAATTGCGCCGAGTTATGTCAGTTTTCGACTTTTTCTATGCGGTAGTGGATTTTCCCCGAGGGTATGATGACCTCAACGGTATCGCCCTCTTTCTTCCCGATAATGGTCTTCCCAATGGGTGAAACATGGGATATTTTGCCATTGGAGGGGTCGGATTCTTTAGGACCAACGATTGTATATCGCTGAACCTTGCCAGAAACGACTCCTAGCAGCGTTACCGTATTCCCAACTGTCACGCGTGATCTGGGTTTATCAGACTGATTGATGATAGTAGCGGTCTTGGAGATAATCTCAAGTTCCTTGATGCGCCCATCAATGTGCCCCAATTGTTCGCGGGCGGCGTGCAGAGGAGCGTTTTCCTTGAAATCCTTGTCAGCGGCTGCGCGTCGAATATCCTCCAGAATCTGGGGGCGCTGACTCTTGAGCGAGACCAATTCTTTCTGGATATCATCGTATCCTTGCTGCGTTAGCACCCCCATGTCGGACTGAGTTTGCTGGCTCCTGGCTGTCGACATTGTTTTATCTTTCCTAGCTTTTAGATGCACTGAGAGATTGCTCTCCGTCCAACCCTCTTTCCTAGTATAAGTCATGAATTTGCGCAAAATATCAACCTTGCGGGAGTGGTCGGTATCGGAAGCCGAAAAGCGTTCTGAATAGCCTGCAACATCCATAGGGGTCAGGCTTTCAACCAGTTTTTCTCCGTGAAACCAGCTAACGAAACGCTTTATTTCAGGCGCATATTCTTTGGATACGTCAGGTGTCAATCCGCTTAAAAATTGACTAGAAGCTTCATTCAAAGTCTTCCCGGATAAACTATCGGACATGCGACCTCACTTCTACCGGACTATCATCAGACGAACTCGGGCGCTGACTTTTAGCAAATGGCCACATTACTTGCTTCACTACTTGAAGCATAGCACTTCCGTGCCAGTCGAAGCCAATCGCGGGAGATGCTGATAGCTTGGCGGTTAATCTCTTCTTCTCTGCCAGAGCCATAAGCCATTCTATGTGCCCGTCTCCCATCCTCCCATAAAGCCGGTGCGCCCAATGCCCCAGTTTTAGTTCCTGCCCCAACAGGCGCTTCCAGTCCTTTTGATAAAAGGACAAACACCCGGCCGAGAAATCCCTTTCTTCCAAAGCAGAGTGCAGGATGTCAGCTGATATATCCGCGGAAAGCAGCCCAAAGAAAATTCCCCCGCCCGTTAGTGGTTTAACCTGTCCCGCGGCATCGCCGACAACGACCACACGGTGACTGGTTGTCCGCTGAGGTGGCCTGAGAGTAATCCCCCGGTACGACGGGTTGCCCCGGACAGCGCTTATTCTTCCCCTGGATTTGAGCAGAGAAATAAATCTTTCCATCCGGCTGTCAGCTTCGTGTCTGGTCATCAGTCCGGCCAGACCAGTGGAAACGGCAGTGGGCACCAGCCAACCAAAAAAACCTGGCGCAATGTCTCCCCCAAGATATATTTCCACCTCCGAGAGGTCATTAACTTCAACTTCTACCTGTGCCCCTGCTGCCCATTCCCGACATTTGCCGAATCCAGCTTTTTCGGGCAAACGCGAACCGAACCCGCAGGCCAGCAGAAGAGCATGCGCTTCAAACGTCAAAACCTTACCGCTAAAATCAACCGTGGCTATGACCCGATCTGGATTTACCTGAATATGGGTCACATAATGACCCATCAAGTAGTCGGTCCCCTCATCTTGTGCCTGACGCGCCATGTATGCATTATAGGCACCGCGGTCGATAACAACGGCTTGCGTTTCGCTGCGTGTAAGCCGAAGTAATTTTCCCGACGGGGAGAATATGGAGGCACTAATCAACTCTTTCAAAACCAGTTCAGGCGGAATGCTGAAACGATTGAGGCATTCACGGCTGACGATACCAGTACAGCAAACGGGACCGCCGATAGAGTGGCTCTTTTCAAGGACGACTACCTGATGCCCTGCTTTGGCCAGCTTGTATGCTGCACGACAGCCCACAGGTCCGCCACCCACTACCAGGAAATCATAACGGTTCAATTCAACCTGCCTCTAAAATGTCTAGCCTGCGAAATTATAACATAGCAACCTGAGGTGGGATTAACTTCATAGGCTTTTTCCAACGGGCCTAACAACGACGCAACCTGCTACTAAAATAATCCCGGAGTACCTGGATTTTACCAGTAGTATTGCGTCCAAGATAAAATGCCATCCCACACTACAGTATAAGAGAACCTCCATTTGATATATAGCTTCCTTAATTTTATACTGACAACATGTCTTCGTCTAAAATCCTCATAGTGGAAGATGACACAGCACTCCAAACTGCTCTTGTATACAGCTTGAGCAAAGAGGGTTATAAAATTTTTGTAGAGTCAAACGGCTCTAAAGCCTTGGAAATAGCCCGACTGGAGAAGCCAGACCTGATCTTGCTAGATGTCATGTTGCCAGGCATGAGCGGGCTGGAAGTCTGCCGTATTTTGCGAGTTGGATCAAGAGTTCCTATTATCATGCTTACAGCTCGCACAGAAGAAGTGGATAAAGTTGCGGGACTCGACTTAGGCGCGGATGATTACATCACTAAGCCCTTTAGCACCAGAGAACTCCTCGCACGCATACGCGCCCGACTGCGGAATCAAGAGGAGCCGGCCGAAACGGCCAAACTGCATTTTAACGATGTTTCAATAGATATGGGACGACACATTGTCATCAAAGCCGGCCAACCTTTAGAGCTTACTCGTAAGGAGTACGACCTGCTGACTTTCCTGATACAAAACAAGGGTCTGGTTTTCAGCCGTGAACAGCTTCTGGAACGAGTGTGGGGCTACGACTACGCCGGCGGCACGCGCACGGTAGACGTACATGTGCGCTGGCTCAGGGAGAAGATAGAACCAAAACCGGAAGCGCCGCGTTACCTATTGACCATTAGAGGCACCGGGTACAAGTTGGAAACATGAGACTGAACAGTTTATATTGGAAAATCACCATTCCATTCGTTCTCATTGTCATGGTAGGGATGGGCATCCTAGGATATTATACAGTATACACAACACGAAACGCCCAACTTAACGAGCTACGTTCCTATCTCATCGACGAAGCAATGCTAGTCGCTGATGCCAGCCAATCGGATTTTATATCCTCTAACGAAAGTAGTTTAGATGCCCTAGCAAAAACCATCGGACAACAAATCACAGCTCGTATTACATTCATTTATCGGGATGGTCTGGTCGCAGGCGATAGCTGGGAAAACCCTGCTACGTTAGAAAATCATGCTAACCGTCCCGAAGTAATACAAGCCCTAGCGTCAGGAGTGGGGGTGAGTACCCGCCACAGCACCACCTCCGGTGAAACGATGATGTACGCAGCTGTGCCGGTTTTCAGTAATGGAGAAGCTATCGGTGTAGCCCGAGTAGCGCTTTCCACCACCGCTGTGGAAGCAACTGTAGGGCAAGCCACTCAAACCATCATCATTACTTCACTAGCAGTTGCGTTGTTAATTGTGTTGCTAACAGCTTTTGTCACACGCCATATCACCTTGCCTCTGTCACGAATTTCCCTAGGAACCGAGGCAGTGGCCAGAGGGGATCTATCCCAGAAAGTATTTATCGACACTAATGACGAGCTTGGTAAACTCGGCCGCGCTTTTAACGATATGGCATCCAGACTTAGTCATACGACAACCTTGGCAAACACGGAAAAGCACCGTCTGGGAGTAGTGCTCAACAATATGGCTGACGGCATAATCCTGATCGGTTCCGATAGCCGGGTACTGCTAGCAAATCCCGTGGCGGAACAACTTTTTAGCTTCTCTCTTAAGGAATCCCGGGGACGCTCAATAATCGAGGTTGTACATGACCACGAAGTGGACGCTTTATATAAAAAGTGCCTGGCAAGTGGAAATGAAGAGACCTCAGAGGTGGAGAACGGGAACCACTACATACGCGTGATTGTTTCTCCCCTTCCTTCAGACCAACCAGGTGGAGCACTGCTACTCCTTCAAGACCTTACACAGTTGCGCACCTTCCAAACGATGCGTCAGGAGTTTGTTGCGAACGTCTCGCACGAATTGCGTACACCCTTGGCCGGTATCAAGGCAATAGTGGAAATATTGCATGACGGGGCTCTCGAAGATAAAAATGTGGCCGTGGATTTCCTTAACCGCGTGGACATTGAGGTGGATAAACTCACCCAGATGGTAAATGAACTCATGGAACTCTCACGCATCGAGACCGGGCGGGTAAAGCTAGAACTCAAACCAACCGATATAAACCTTCTCTTACAAGAAGCAGTAAAGCGCTTTGCACCACAAGCGGAAAGGCAAAAGTTGGCCATTACTGCTCAACTTGAACCTGAACTTCCACGTGTCCAGGCAGATAGTCCGCGCCTTATGCAGGTAATTAACAACATTCTGCATAATGCGATTAAGTTTACCCCCATCGGAGGCAGAATAACCGTCTCAAGCCACCTGGAGAAGAGGCACATAATTGTAAGCATTACAGATACAGGTATCGGCATCAGTGAGCCCGACCTGCTGCATATCTTTGAGCGTTTCTATAAGGCAGACCGGTCTCGTGCTAGCATAGGTACAGGCCTGGGACTAGCAATCGCCAAACATATTGTACAGGCCCATGAGGGGCAGATATGGGCGGAGAGCCAACCCGGCAAAGGCACAACCTTCAACTTCAGCCTGCCGTTGTCCGGTGAAATTTAACATTCTCTTAACAAACCCTTAATCTATTTTTAATCTCGCTAACCTACTCTTGCAGCAGATGGATATCGGACTTCTGCTGGTTCTTTTACTTGTTCTCGGTGCCGAATTTACCAACGGCCTTACCGATGCCGCCAATGCTATCGCTACTGTGGTAGGTACTCGTGTACTCTCTCCGGCAAAGGCTGTGGTAATGGCCGCAGTTCTCAACATGGCGGGCGTGCTCGTAACTGGCACCGCCGTGGCTGCTACTATCGGTAAAGGTATCTTGGACCCAACCGTTATAACCCTCGAGGTTGTCGCAGCAGCGATGTTGACGGTAGTGGTCTGGACAATGGCCGCTTGGAAATTTGGCATCCCAACCAGCGAAACACACGAGCTGCTGGCTGGCCTTGCAGGTGCTGGGCTCGCCAGTGCCGGACCCTCTGTTCTTCTTTTGGATGGTTGGCGCAAGGTGTTAATCGGACTTAGCATGTCAACTCTTCTGGGATTTGGGTTAGCTTTTGTCATCATGATAATAATCTACTGGCTCTTTCGCCACGCCCATCGTACTCCCGCTAATCGCCTTTTTGGACGTCTCCAGATATTCTCGGCTGGATTCATGGCTTTTAGCCACGGCTCTAACGACGGGCAGAAATTCATGGGTGTCTTCGCTCTGGCGCTTTTTCTAGGTGGCGTCTCGCCCGCTTTCGAGGTGCCCCTGTGGGT
>CAZUXO010000318.1:0-2737 GCA_964624325.1 uncultured Dehalococcoidales bacterium | reverse complement strand
CCTGTGCCTTCGTTCTTTAACTGCGCTATGCGTTCTCTCTCATCAATGCTCAGATGCTTATACTGTTTTCCCATATCCACTTAGAGTACCAGACCCCTTTCTGCTCCTCCAAGTGTTGCACTTCATTATTGAACCCGCGGCTAGTATTTATGGACACCAGACCATAATTAGAACAAAGCATGCCACAAATATGTCGAGAATCGATTTATGCTCAAGTTTTGATCAAATATGTTTCCCAGAGTCAGATCAATAATCCTACCACTGGTAAACTGTCCAGCTTACAGTGTGGCTGCGCGCCGCATCATTATTTTCGAATATGATCCTGAAACTGCCCTGCGCCGTGGCGATCATTTAATGGCGATAACTGGTTGGAGCCCGCGTGATCTTGGCCCAACTCCCTGTTTGAAAGACCCAGGTGGAGTCATCGAGCAGGTAGCGAATGTCGTATCGCCAGGTCACCTTTACAACAGGCTCTTCGCTTGGAGTCCCCATCAGGTTATCGCCAGAGGTGATTATATTAACGTAGACCGGTTTTGGCTGTATGCCGGGTTCCAATGTGACCCCGAAATACGGCGTTTGAAACACGGACGCAGGTGAGCCGTCTTGACGGAGTAGTTGGGTTCCAGCAGCTTCGAGCGTAACACTGCCCTCGCTGATCGGCGTTATAGCAGATGGCCGGGTGATAGTGGGGGTTGGTGGTGTGAATGATGTCGGTGGCGGTTCCCAGGTCGGCCCAAGAGTGATAACCACTGATGTTGGATTCAGAGAAAGCATGTTTACGACATTCTCCAGTATCGCTTCCCTGTCATGGAAAGCCCCGTGGCGATAATCACGGATTATCCCTTGCCTGTCGATAAAATAAGTGGTTGCAAGGCTTGTTATCCTGTAGGTGAAGGCGATTTTCCCATCGGTATCCAGGAGTACTGGAAAAGTATATTTTGTGGCAGCGAAAAACTCACTGATTTTAAAAGTGGGTTCATTCACGTCAATCGCCAGGATAACGAGGTCTGGCGCGATGGAAGAAGGCTCGTCGAGAAGGGCTTGCATATAGGGCATCTGTTCTCTGCATGGTTGGCCACCTGAATTCAAGAAAGCAAGCATTACCGGTTTCCCGCGAAAATCTCCGAGTGTAACTTTTTTGCCGTAAAGGTCTGGTAAAGTAAAATCCGGAGCCGGTTCTCCGCATGCAATTATCCCGGTTCCGGATGATTTGGTTGCCGGTACGGTAGCAGATGAACTGGTTGCCGGTACGAAAGAAGATGAGCTGGTTGACAATACTGGAGCGCAGGAGACCAGAAGCAATAAAGCAGCAGTACAAATGGTAGCGACCGGCAGGATTAGCCGGGGTAACTTGATGATAAACTGCGTTCGTTTTTTCGGCATGCAATATTTGCACCGAGCAAGAAAGAAAAGCACAGATGACTTTAGCAAAATCTTCATCTATTTCACCTCCCTTTTTTGCCAGGCTTAAAAATCCAATCCCAGTTGCGGCTGTGACCTGCCCTCAATAACGATTCATTTGCCACCTCCGAGGGCGGCATGGCGCTAGAGTAAATATAGGACACTTGATGTTGAGCATATTAGCAGCCGTGAACTGCAATCATAACTTTGCTTAAAAGGCTGTTATCTATTACTGGAATAGCACTCCCGGGATAGGAATCCTGAAGGGGCGTTGTGCTTCCCTGTACACCCAGCGGTACTGTCCTTTTCCTACGATATTGCCTTTGATATCTAAATCAGTCTTGCCCTTCAGAACGAGGGCATCCCAGGTAGTGGATGGAATAGTAGTGTCTCCTTCGAAGATTGTGTAGCCGGTAGGTATGTCTTTGTCCCACTGGCCGTACATGCTGACAGGCAAAGTAAAGGCATCAACCGTTATAGAAATATCCGAAATTGTCACTTCGATCATGTCCGCATATGGATTGTAGACCTGGAGAACCAGGTGGACAAATTTGGTGGGGTCTGCACTGGTACCGTTCAGGGTGATTCCATCCTGATAGCGCACGTTGATAACCTGCGTCACGAAGTTGATGGTGTTATCTATTCTGGTCCTGGCATATAGGTACATGCCACCGAAAGTGCCTGAAAGAATAACGATAACAGCGGCAATGATGACTCCCAGCCAGTTGGATACAAACGTCGTCAGGTGCTTTTTCAAACTCATAATTCACCGTCTATGTGATTATTTGCGAGTGCATAAAATCCTGCAGGGCTTCGGGTAATCGTGATACCCCCCCCAATTGTAAAATCATTTCTATTGTACCACCTGGTGGCAAATATCCTTTCAAGCAGCATATCTAAAAATTACTCGTAGAAATAATAATAGGCTTGCCTAAAAGCGACCAACTATAATAACTTGTTACTGAGCTATCCAGAATATTAAGAATAATTCTTGCCAAGTAGTCTCAAACTAGCCGCGAAGTGGCTGGGAACTATTTTATTTATTTGCGCTCTAATCCCCCTTGACTGTCCTGTTCATCATGTAAAATATTTGCGAGTGGAGCTATTCATTCTTTAACCCTTTTCATCCCTCCGTGCATCCTCCGGCGTGTGTGAAGCCAATAAGATCTGATTCTGTTTACCGTGGTTCTTAACCTGGGTGCGGTTGAATCGAAGCTGGATTACCCCAGCGGCTATACACACCAGACCAGGTATTGCGTTAATACTAAATACAGCCAGACTCAACTGATGCCCGTTCGGCGTCGGCACACTAGCGGGGGATGGCACAATGTAACCA
>CAZUXO010000317.1:0-4169 GCA_964624325.1 uncultured Dehalococcoidales bacterium | reverse complement strand
GCGTTACCGAGAAACACTTCGGACTATTTCCAGCTCAAAATAATAAACCTGGAAATATAATCATAATATGTCGAAAACTCCTCGCTTCCATCGTACATTTGTGCTATAATATAAACAATAAATCGAAATGAGGCAATTCCCGCAGAACCTTAACAATTTGAGATGCCAAACCAGGAGTCCACCACTCCGTCCTTTAACACCAGACCAACCCAAAACGAAAAACGAATCCCCTGCCTGACTGTGCCTGATAAAAAGGATTCGTTCCCCAAAATAAAGTTTTTCAGAGCCGACCAAACCACATTATTTGCTCGTCATGGAATTATATTATTTCCTTTTGAAAACACTCGTTTATTCTGATTTGATTTTAAAAAACCGATACGCTATACTCCTATTTTCTATTTTAAATCGCCGTTTCTGTGTTACCAGCCGAAGGAGCAGTATTGTTACAGGGTTACGCCTATATTGCCCTCTTCCTACTGGTGAGTGTGGCCTTCGCCGGACTCATGTTAACCCTGCCTGTGCTTCTGCGCAAACTCAAAATCATCCCTCACAAACCTTCGGCCATGAAATCCAGCACAGTTGAGTGCGGCCTTGAGACAACCGGCCGCAGCTGGGTCCAGTTCAACGCTCACTATTACTTTTTTGCCCTGATCGCGGTGGCGCTGGACGTCATGATGATCTTTATCCTGCCATGGGCGGTTGACCTTAGGGAACTGGGCGCTTTCGCTCTGTGTGCAGGCGCCATTTTTGTGTCTATACTTCTTCTGGGATACCTTTATGCCTGGCGTAAGGGAGTGCTGCAATGGAAATAAAACACTCCACCTTGACCCCTTCCTCCGAGATAGAACGCCGCGAAGCGGCTGGTATAGAGGCTCTGCGTGCCGCCAGTCAGCAGATCATCCCTGATCCAGACGCCTGGCTTAACCAGGAGATCAAGAACAACCTGTTATTTACGACGATAGACTCGGTTATCAACTGGGCGCGCAAAAGTTCGCTCTGGCCCGCAACAGCCTTCACCGCCTGCTGCACCTTCGAATTCATCGGAGCATCCGCATCGCGTTTTGACACCTCCCGTTGGGGCATGGAGGTCGTACGCTCTTCGCCGCGACAGGCAGACCTGCTTATATGCGGAGGTACCCTGAGCTGGAAGATGGCTCCCCAGATTAAACGTCTTTATGAGCAGATGGCCGAACCCAAGTGGGTTATCGCCATGGGAGCTTGCGCCATCAGCGGCGGTATTTTTCACGACTCTTATGCAGTGGTGCCGGGTTACAACCACCTGTTTCCCGTCGACGTCTACATCCCAGGGTGCCCTCCACGTCCCGAAGCCCTGCTGGCCGGCTTCGAAACATTGCGCGATAAAATCAGTAAAGAAAGCTTCACCAGGACCAGATAATATGACAACTCTAAACATTAACGAAATTGCCACCAGTCTTAAAACCAGTTTCGGTGCCGGCATTTCCGTTCGTGCTGATTACATTGAGGTTCCCTCCGCTCTTTTACCCGACGTGGCCAAATATTTGAAAGTTACTCCCGACCTGAGTTTTGACTTTCTGGACATGATCACCGCTGTGGATTATATAAATCATTTTGAATTGGTTTACCGGCTGCTTTCATTGAACAGAAGTTCTTGGATATCTCTCAAGGTCAAATGCGATAGAAACAAACCCATGGTTCCTTCGCTAGCACACCTCTGGCAGGGAGCCAACCTGCAGGAGCGCGAGATCTACGACCTTTTCGGCATTGAGTTCAGCGGACACCCGGACATGAGACGCATCGTGCTCTGGGAAGGTTATGTGGGTCATCCGCTGCAGAAAGATTTCAAGGACAGGGTTTATGGCGCTAGCAACTGAGCCGTTTATACTTAATATCGGACCGGTGCATCCCAGCACGCACGGGGTTTTTCGTATGCGCGTCATTCTTGACGGAGAGATCATCCAGGACGTTGAGCCGGTGTTCGGTTACCTTCACCGTGGTATGGAAAAACTCTTCGAGCAGCACACTTATAAACAGAACATACCCCTCTCCGACAGGCTGGATTACGTCTCCGCCATTAATAATAATTGGCCCTATGTTATGGCCGTCGAGCAACTTGCAGGCATACAGGTTCCCCAGAGAGCAGAATACCTGCGCGTTATCATGGGTGAGTTGCAGCGTATAGTCAGCCATCTGCTGGCTGTCGGCTCGGTCACCAACGATATGGGCATGTTTGTCACCGCTTTCATGTACATGTTCCGCGAGAGAGAGAAGATTATCGATCTGCTCGAAATGGTCACCGGACAGCGCCTGCTTTACAATTACATGCGTTTCGGTGGCGTCAGTCAGGATCTACCCACAGAGTTTTTACCGGCTTTAGCCAAATTTCTCAAGGTCATGCCCGGATATCTCGATGAGTATGATTATATGTTAGCCCAAAACGAGATACTTCTGGCGCGCACCAAAGGTATCGGTGTGCTCAAAGCCGAAACAGCCATAAACGCTTCCGCCAGCGGCTCCGTGCTTAGAGGTTCCGGCATTAAGTGGGATGTCAGGAAAAACGCACCTTATTCGGTCTACGACCGCTTTGAATTCGATGTACCGGTAGGTACTACCGGTGACGTGTATGATCGCTACCGCGTTAGGATGGAAGAAATGCGCCAGAGTTTGCGCATAGTGCAGCAGGCCGTAGAGGCCATGCCGGCCGGCAAAGAAAAAGTGCCCACTCCCCTGCGTCTCCGACTTCCCGCTGGAGAATCTTATGCCCAGATAGAATCACCAAGAGGCATCCTTGGGTGTTATCTGGTCTCTGACGGTACCGAAAAGCCATATCGTTGCCATTTCCGCGCACCGGCTTTTATAAACCTGACAGTACTGCGCGAGCTCCTGATCGGGCAAAAGCTGGCTGATGCCATAGTTATCTTCGGCAGCATCGATACCTCTATGGGAGAGGTGGACCGCTAACAACATGAATAACACCCTCATGCCAAATTTGTATGCTGCTGCCATTTCTGCCGATTGGCCAGGCAACTTCTGGTGGCATTTGATCATTTTGACTGTGCTGATCATCGGTTTCCTGATGAGCGTTGTAATCATCTTCATCTGGATGGAACGCCGCGTAATCGCTCGTTTCCAGGCGAGGCTTGGTCCCAACCGCGCCGGGCCTTTCGGATTGCTGCAATCTTTTGCAGATGTGCTTAAAATTCTTACCAAAGAAGATATTATCCCGACGTTGGCGGATAAGGTTATTTTCTGGATCGCCCCGGCCATTGCCTTCGTTCCCGTGCTGATGGTTTTGGCGGTCATACCTCTTATGGAGGGTCTGCAACTGGCTGACCTCAACGTAGGAGTAATGTACATCGTAGCAGTAAGCGCCGTCAGCGCCATAGGTGTTTTTTTGGCGGGCATGGGTTCGAATAACAAGTATTCCCTTATCGGAGCCCTGCGTGAAATAGCCCAGCTTATCAGTTATGAAATCCCCATGGTCCTGGCTCTGGCCGCTATAGTTATAACGGCCGGATCGATGTCCCTTTCAAGCGTCATATCGGCACAAAACATTCCGTTTGCCCTGACACAGCCTTTGAGCTTTGCCATCTTTATTGTCGCCATACTTGCCGAGATAAATCGCACACCTTTCGACCTTGTGGAAGCTGATTCAGAGTTGACGGCCGGGTTCAACACCGAGTATTCCGGCATGAAGTTCGCCGTACTTTACCTGGTAGAATACAGTGAAGCTGTTGTGGGTTCTGTTCTCATCACCACCTTCTTCCTGGGAGGATGGCGTGGTCCCTTTCTCCCCGGTATTATCTGGTTTACCGGAAAAGTATTCCTCAGCTTCTTCTTTATCCTGTGGATCAGAAGCACCTTGCCGCGCCTGCGTATCGATCAGTCTTTGAGACTGGCCTGGAAGGCGCTGCTTCCTTTGGCCCTTATTAACCTTTTCCTGGTGGGCATTAAAACGGTCTTCCTGCCAGACCTTTCTCAGTGGGTGAGCGTGCCTGTTTTTGTTGTGATTACGGCGACACTCATAATTTTATGGGCAAGATTCATGCTTCCGGGGAGGCAAACCGTTGGCAACTGAAATCTTCGGAAGCGGGTTGATCAGAGGTTTGAGCGTTACTTTCAAAAACTTGCTCAAACGTCCCGTCACCGTACAGTATCCGGAACAGAAACTGGTAGTTTCGCGACGCGAA
>CAZUXO010000316.1:0-3482 GCA_964624325.1 uncultured Dehalococcoidales bacterium | reverse complement strand
TAGACCAGCAATCGTTTTTATGTTGATGTTGTACTCTGGTTGGGTTGGCAAGCAGCGTAGGTTGAGAGCAGGTACAAGGTCTGTGCCGCCGGCAATTATTTCTGCCTTAGCTCCATACTGCGCCAGCTTCGCCTGCGCGTCTTGAATGGAGGTTGCATCTATATGAGTGTATGTTTTCATTTTCTCTCCTTTAACCCTTTCCCAGAGCCGCCAGGATTTTATCAGGAGTAGCCGGTGTACTGGACACCCTCGCGCCGCAGGCATTATAGATAGCGTTCAAAACTGCTGGGCAAGGTGCCCCCACCAATGGTTCAGCCATACCTTTAGCTCCAAAAGGTCCGTATGGATCAATGACTTCTACCTGATCCAAGGCAGCAAAATTAGGCAGGTCGGCATAGGTTGGGATCTTATATCCCAGGTAGTCCGGGTTTAAGGTGATTCCGGTAGCTTCGTCTTTAACACCAGCCTCAAACAAAGCGCGACCACAGGATTCGATGATACCGCCTTCAGTCTGGCTGATCATACCCTGATACCAGATAATCCGCCCTGGATCGGAGCAGTGCCAGATGTTCAACACTTTGGTTTCCCCAGTATCAGTATCTACCTCGACTTCGGCCGCCGCCACGGACCACTGGCGATGCATGTAATTCGCTCGTTTGGTTGAATATGCACCGCGACCAATAACAAGTCCAGCACCCAAGGTGCCACTTGCTCTCGACAGGACATCGACCATCTTAACTTTTTTAGTTGTATCGGCTTTTAGATATACATATCCATCGGCAATTTCCATTTCCTCCGGTTTAGTTGCAGCCAACTGCTTGTTGAGTATAACTAGGTTAAAGATTTGAGCCTTGGCATCACGGGCTGCCATAATGACAGCCGTGCCTGTACCCCGGGTAACAGTGCTGCCGCTGGGTCCATTTGTCTCCTGCATAGTATTGGTATCAGCAGGCATCATTCTAACGGACTCTGCTGGAACGCCTAACTCTTCCGCGGCTATCAGGGACATCGTAATAGAAGATCCCTGCCCGATATCTTTGGTACCGCAGTTGAGATCAAAAGTTCCGTCATCATGGCCATGGATGTGGGCCGACATCGGGTTGCTGAGGGCTCCATGCCGGCAGGCATGTACCGCGATCCCGATACCGCGTTGCTTGCTTCCCGTTACAGACATGGGTGTTTTCCAGCCCTTCCATTTCGATTTCCAACCAGAAGACGCAATCACTTTTTGCAAAAGTTGTACACTACCGTTGATTCCAACATCCCAGGTAGGGTTATCCTGGTCAGTTCCTACGCCGGATCCCGTAAACAGGTTCTTTAAAAGAAAGTCGGCAGGATCCATGGCCACTGATTCGGCTACTCTGTCCATGTGTATGCCGACCTGGGTGGTTGCATGAGGATGATGCACGCACCTGACTGAGGTTACCCGTTGGGTGTTGGTGTAAGCATCATGTCCTTCAAGATATAGATTGGGAACAGTCCACATCACTCTGTTTGAAGTATGGCAATCGCCGGAACTCGTTCCTTCAAAAGCTCCTGTATTGTTTACCGTGATATCACTCAGTGCAACTAATGTGCCGTCATTCTTTACCCCGGTCTTGATGGTATGATGTTGATCAGCCATCTTGCCCGTTGCGTTAAACTTGGCTTCTGTCCCTGCGTAGCATTTCACAGGGCGATTGGTCTTCATCGAGATATAGGCTGCCATGATCTCGCCCTTGAGATATCCGCCCTTGGCACTCCCGAAGTTACAGCCACTCTGTGTGTACGGCATCCTCACTTTGTTAAGTGGAAGTTTGAAGGTTGATGCCAAGGTTTTCCAATCAGCGAAGACATTTTTCAAAGATGTCCATGAGTTCAGGAATTGGCCATCCCAATAGACTGTAAAGGATTCGGCTTCAATCGTCCCATGGTCGCGTGCTCCGGTCCACGGTTTTACCAGAGAATCATATTTGCCCTCCAATACCTTATCTGAGCCGGTAAAACCTGTTGCGACGTCACCTCGTTTGTGCGTAAAAGTAGCAGGAGGTTGGACTTCGTTGGTAGTCCCGTGAAGTATATAGGCACCTGGCTTCAGGGCATCTTCACAATACAAAACGAAGGGTAGTTGCTCATACGTTACCTCTATGAGCGAAATTGCTTCTTCGGCGATGCTTTCATCTATAGCTGCTACCGCCGCTACCTCATCCCCTTCCAGCCAGACCTCTTTCCCCAATAAGTAGGCATATGGCGGAGCAACAACTATATCGATATCAGCGTTGGTCAGAACCATGACTACCCCGGGTAGAGCCTTAGCCTTGGTTGTGTCAATTTTTGTGATCTTGGCGTGTGAATATGGGCTGCGCTTGAATTGCAAGTAAAGCATTTCCGGCATTTGGATGTCATTGGCAAAAAGGGCCTTGCCCAAGACTTTTTCCGACGCATTAACACGCCCTATCTTTGGATCTCCGATGACTTTTAGAGTTTTTTGATTGTGGTAAATAGATTGGGGATATTTTTCTTTTGTAAAGGTATCTAGCTTGAAAAACTCTTCATACATATCTCATTCCTCCTACTTAGCCACTGCCTGTATCGACTTGATAACGCGGTTGTATACACCACAGCGGCAAAGCGTACCTGCCATGCACTCCTTAATCTCGTCTACAGTTGGTTTGGGTTTGAAATCAAGGAGAGCCTTAGCTGTCATTAGCTGTCCGGGTACGCAGAACCCGCATTCCATAGCGTTATTATCAATAAACGCCTGCTGTAGCGGGTGCAATTTTTCTGAGTTCTTTGACAGTCCCTCGACTGTGAGTATTGGTTTTCCCGATGCTTCTAAGGCTATCACAATACATGAAAGAACTGGATGCCCATCCATGATAACCGTACATACGCCGCAATCACCATTGTCACAACCACGCTTGGTACCCGTGAAGCGCAGCTTTTCTCTCAGGACATAAGCCAGTGACCATTCAGGTTTCACTACACATTGGTAGTTTTCACCATTTACATTAAGAGTTATGAACCCTGTCGCTGTAACCTCTACCACTTTTGTCAAGGGTGGCGAAGTAACAGAGGTGGTGGCAGTTCCACCGGGAGAGATGACAGTGGTGGTTGTAGTTCCACCGGAAGAGGTGACTGTTACGGTTTTAGTTGCGATGGTTTCGTCTTTACAGGCCGAGAGGATAGATATGGATCCCACTGTGGCTCCTCCGACGACTAAACCTGCATCTTTCAGGAATTCACGCCGCGATACGCCCTGGGATTCCTCTTCCTTTTTTTGTTCTTCCTGTTCTTTGGTCATTTTGTTTTGTTAAGATCCTCCTATCAAAAAGATTAGTCACCAACGAACCAATAATTCTGCCGCGGGTTCAATAATGAAGTGCAACACTTGGAGGAGCAGAAAGGGGTCTGGTACTCTAAGTGGATATGGGAAAACAGTATAAGCATCTGAGCATTGATGAGAGAGAACGCATAGCGCAGTTAAAGAACGAAGGCACAGG
>CAZUXO010000315.1:0-4586 GCA_964624325.1 uncultured Dehalococcoidales bacterium | reverse complement strand
GATAATGAGCTCGCGCTGTCCGCGGCCTATGGGGATCATGGCATCCACGCATTTGATGCCGGTTTGCACCGGGGTGTCAACGGAGTGGCGCACTACAACGTTGGGGGCCACCCTCTCCAAGGGGCGGGTGCGGGAGAATTTGACGGGGCCTTTGCCGTCCAGTGGACGACCCAGGGGGTCAACCACACGCCCGATGAGACCGTTGCCCACCGGAACCTCGGCCACGCGGCCGGTGCAGCGCACTTCGTCGCCCTCTTTAAGGCCGGAGTCATCCCCGAGGATAACGGCGGCCACGCTCTCTTCCTCGAGGTTCAGGGCGATGCCAATGACGTCGCCGGGGAACTGGAGCAGCTCGTTGTACTTAGCGGCCGACAGGCCCTCGATGCGAGCTATTCCGTCACCGACCTCGGTAATTGTGCCAACATCCGTCAGGGTCGCCTGAGCCCCAAAAGACTCTATCTGCTTCTTGATGACTTCTACTATTTCATGTCCTTTGCCTGCCAATGAGCCACCTCCTGGAATAGGTTGTCGCCAGTTAATACTAGCTTATTTCTTTTTTAAGTGTCGCCAGAGCGGTGCGCGTACTGCCGTCCAGTAGCTTGCCACCTACCCGTGCTTCGAAACCGCCGAGCACCGAGGGGTCGGCCTTTCCCGTTAGTACTACCTTTTTATTTAGTATGAAGCCCACACGCCGATTCAGATCCTGCATATCCGCATCGTCGAGAGGAACCGCTGTGATGATACTCCCGCGTTCAATTCCGTTACGGGTGTCAACCATCTTCTGAAAACTCTTGGTAACGTCTTCCAGCCTGTCGGCTACTCCCTCTTTTACAAGTAAACAGGTCAGATTGAGCACCTCGTGACTGATGCCGACAAGCGAACGCGAAAGCAGTCCGACTTTATCCTTCAGGCTCACACGAGGATAGGCAAGGAACGCCATGACCTCGGGGTCGCGACCGAGAGCCGCCACCTGTTCAAGGTCAGACTGCAATTTATCCATTTTGTCCCCGGCCACACCCAACTCGAACAGAGCTCGGGCATAGGGCCGGGTAGCGAACCTGCTAGGCAAGATGTTTCTCCGTTAGTTATTTTTCAGGCCAGCGCTGTCTTTCAGCACCTGGTCAATCAGCTGACGTTGAGCTTCTTTATCCAATGAACGCCTGATGACCTTCTCTGCGGCCATCATGGTAAGGTCGGCAAACTCCTTGCGCAACTCACCGATAGCTTCGTCGCGTTCTTGGTCGATCTGGACTTTGGCCTGCGCGATCAGTTTTTCAGCATCCGCTTTGGCCTCAATCTGGGCTTTCTGGCGTACCGCGTTACCCGATGCCATAGCTTGTTCAACGATATTACGGGCTTCCTGGGCGGCTTCTGCTATCTTTTTAGCCGTTTCTTGTTCCGCCATGTCCGCTTGCTGCTTGATACGCTCCGCCTGTTCGAGGCTGTCTTTGATTTTATTCGAGCGTGCGTCCATCATACGCATGATGGGCTTGAAAGCCACAAAACGCAGCACCAGAAACAAAATGCCAAAGTTGACCACCTGCGCTATAAGCCAAGGTACATTCAGACCAAGTTCACCAATTCCTTCCATATCGAACCTCCGGGCACATAGCGCGACTTTAAAAGCCGCTTTTCAATCGCATGTCAAGCTCAGTGCCCGACACAAAAACTAGAGAACGGCCATCAGCAGCATGCCGACAAGGATAGCAGTCGACAGCAACACGGCGGCAATGACCACCGCAATGAGCACGCTTAATGACATAGGTATTCCGTCTTGCATCATTATCCTCCTATACTAAGTTTCACACCTGTTCGATTAGAACAGTACGGCCAACAGGATGACCACGATCAGCACATATATACCGATGGCTTCGGCCAGACCGGCGATAATGATCATGTTGGTCAGAATGGGACCCCTAGCTTCGGGATTGCGAGCAATCCCAGAAAGAGCTGAATAACCGATGAGACCCAGGGCCAGAGCCGGCCCAAGCATGCCGAGACCGGTCGCAAGTCCTACCGCG
Source organism: uncultured Dehalococcoidales bacterium (assembly GCA_964624325.1). Lineage (GTDB taxonomy): Bacteria > Chloroflexota > Dehalococcoidia > Dehalococcoidales > UBA1222 > SURF-27. Next base: position 2,565 of record CAZUXO010000315.1, on the reverse strand, counting down.
AGCATTTTCATTACTTCTGCATCCATCTAAAACTCCTCCTTAAAAATTATCGACATTTTATATACACCTTGCCTAATGATGCTCCTCCCCACCGTGGGGAGTAGTCGCCAAGGTAAGGTATATAAGCGTAAGCCCGCTGAACACCAGCGCCTGTATGAAGCCCACCAGAATTTCTAGCCCGTAGAATATAATCGGAACTAGCATCGAAAAGATAAAGGATATCATAAGCAGCAGGATTTCACCGGCTGTCATATTGCCGAAAAGACGGAAGGTGAGGCTGATAATACGTATGAATTGACCAAGTAACTCCAAGAACCCGGCGAGAGCGTTGATAATTCCCGCTACTATATCCATGGCTCCGGCCCCAATCTTGCCTTTGAATAGCAGTCCAAAACCATGGAACATCTGTTTGAAATTCAAAAACTGGCTCATGTAACCAATCCCAAACTTGGCAAAGCCTGTTATCCATACAGTAAAGAAAGTAATCAATGCGATGGCTAGGGGCGTGTTGATATCCGTATTGGCCGGGCGTATCAACTCTGAATGTCCATGGGCAGTAATGATGGTAATGGAACCATACCCAGGTAAAAGACCCAGCCAGGCATTAAATCCCACAAAAAGAAACAAGGTAGCTACAAGCGGAAAAAATTTGCGGCCTCTCTCTTCGTCAGCGACACTGGTACACAGGTTGTATACCCATTCGAGTATGGCTTCGAAGACGCTCTGGATGCCAGATGGAATGATCTTGGCTTTTCTGGTGGCGGCAAAAGCGAAACCTGTGACAACGATCATTGTGATCCAGGTGGCGATAAGGGTATTGGTAATGCCGAAACCGAAGACATTAAATACTTCGCTGGCGGGAAGTTCGGGTTCGGGAAGCTTGATACTGAGCCAGGAAGGCAGGTGCAGCCCGGGTAAAGCCGCCCGTCCCAGAGGTCCGGCTATAATCCCGATGAGAACAAGAGAAAGGAATAGAACGCCAAGGATAATCACAAGGGGCGAACAGCCCAAACAACCCTTTTTCGTCTTAGCCATCAATCAACCGTTGCCTTCGCCACTGCCATTTTTCAAAAGCGGTACAATCATTCTGACGGCTCCGTATACTGCCGTAGCAAAACCAAGTATCAAACCAATGATAACAAAAAGGGGCCGGGTGCCCACCTTGTTATCCAACCAGATACCACCCAGAACCCCTGCCACGATTGCAATCCCCACGAACCACCCAACCTCCAGGATCCTCAGTGATATGCTCCATTTCTGCATTGAGCCCTCAAATTGCCGTCGAAAGAATAACAGAATCAACCAAGCAAAGTCAAGATGCTTTTTAGCCTTGAAATATGATTGGCAAAGAAAAGCCCCGGAAAATATTCCGGGGCTTTTTGCGAAAAGCTATTTTCGATTTCAAGATTTGTACTTTCCGAAATCTTCCAAATCGAGGCTGTTGAGGAAATCGCTGAAGGCCGATAGCTTACCCAACTCCTCGTCACTGACTTTACCTGGCTTCCCCTCCGACATCTTTCCCCCCGTGTCGGGGTGCTGGTTGTCCATTACGAAGTCTGCACCTTCACCCTGAGCTCCAAGAGAGATGCCCGCCTTCTCAAGCACTGAATCTTCAGCAAATATGGATACCTCGCCAGCCGTAAGAGCGAGCGCAAAGGCATCCGAGGGGCGCGAATCCACTTCCATCTGGCCACCATTGACAGACAGAACCACCTTGGCATAAAAAGTGTCATTCTTAAGGTCACTGACAATAACTGAATCTACGGTGGCGCCCAAGCTGTCGATTATTGAACGCATAAGATCGTGGGTCAGCGGACGTGGCACCTGCTCGCCGCGCAGCTTGATGGCAATAGCGTTGGCCTCTGCCGGACCGATAAAAATAGGCAGATAGCGCTCGGCGGTTTTCTCTTTCAGCAGCACAACGTAAGGAGTGCCATGCTGAGTAGACTTCGGATTCATCATGCCTACCCGCAGGCTATCGATCGTCATTTCAATCATTTGTTTCATCCCCTCCTTACAACCGCATGCACAATTCTACCCCCGCCTTTCTGGAGTGTCAACTGAATCCATGCCCGTTGGTTCAGTCTCGCCCAGCAACTGCGGACATAATCCGGTTGAATAATATTTTTACATCCGGAGGATATTTCATACTAGCGCTTTTTTTTATAGTTCTGTTATAATGGTTGAACTTCAATCAACCTCAGGAGGGCGAAACTCATGCAAAAAGGTCATAAGGCGATTGTTTGGTTTGAAGATGTAGGCCGCAAGGACATTCCGCTCGTAGGCGGCAAAGGGGCCAACCTGGGCGAGATGACAAGAGCCAGGATTCCCGTACCGCCGGGTTTCATAGTAACGGCGGACGCATATTACGATTTTATCCAAGGCGCCGGTCTGGCTGCCAAGATAACCATCGCCCTTAAAGGGCTGGATACCAACGACAGCAAGAAGCTGCAGCAAGCCTCCGCAGAAATCAAACAACTAATATTGAGCGCCCCGATGTCTGCCGAGACAGCTAAATCCATTGAAGATGCCTATCTCAAGATGGGCAACGGACTGGTGGCTGTG
>CAZUXO010000314.1:0-5673 GCA_964624325.1 uncultured Dehalococcoidales bacterium | reverse complement strand
CTATCTATCCCATCGGTCTGGATTATCTCCAGGGGGCATTAAAAAAGGCTGGCTTTAAAGGTAGTGAGATACTTGATTTGAGGTCCGCGGGGGGTAATCTAAATATTCCTTATCAGAGGCAGGAAAGGAGTTTGGGGATTATTGCCCGGAAGCTAAAGGAAAGAAGCTGGGATGTTATTGGTATTAGCATTCGGAATATTGACTCTACACTGCCATACAATCCCGGTCAGCTCGAACATGACTATTATTTGCCGCAGATTAAATCGTATGTTGATTGCGTCCGGACAGCCAGCAGTAACAAGCCCTATATCATACTGGGTGGCAGCGGTTTCTCTTTAATGCCCGACGAAATACTCGACTATATGGGTGGCAATTGTTACGGGGTAGTAGGGCCAGGGGAAACAATCTTGCCCCAACTTATTGCGGGCCTACTGGATAATAAAGCAAAACAAAGAATATATAGGGCAGCAACAACTGAATTTGGTAAATTGCAGAACCTTGCCTTGTTGGAGAAGTATAGATACCACTTACCGCAGAGTCTAATTACCGTAGGCGTGAGAACCATGAATGGCTGCGGGCAACACTGCGGCTATTGCTCATACCCTGTAATTAGTGGTAACGACATTATTATGAGAAATACTTCCGACGTTTTGGATGAAATTCGTATCTTAAGAGAAATCGGGTTCAGCAGTTTCATGTTTGCCGATGATATATTCAATGCCTCTCTGGAGCATGCTAAGCAGATATTGAAAGGTATGCTCGATGCAGGAGAATTGCCTAAAAGCTGGTATGCATACCTTAATATAAAGAATATTGATGAAGAATTGCTGGAGTTAATTGTGGAGACAAACGGATACAGCTATTATTCAGGTAGGCAACGAGAGGTTAACTTCGCATTTGACGTAGATAGTGGTTGCGACCGAATCTTGACTGGCATCGGGAAATCCTTCACCACCGATGATATAAGAACGACTATGACAGTATTTGATAAAGTGAAGAAGCGCTATGAAAAGCAACAGCAAATAACTTCAATTAAAAATGAGTTTCATATGTTGCTGGGCCATCTAGGTGAAGATGAAGAGAGTATTCGGGAAAGTTGTCAGTTCGTGAATGAGACGCTACCGGATTTCCTGTCATTTCAAATTGGCGTGAGGGTATATCCCCGCACCGCTCTGGCTAGAGAAATGAGGGATATCCTGTGGTCTGAACCAATAGATTTACTGGAACCAATCTTCGTTCCACATAACAGAGATGAAATAGAGACATGGCTGTTTAAATATCTCAATCCACAGTATCATCTAAGGCGGGAATACGATTCAATTAATAATACAGTGAGACTCCCCTTTATCACCGCTATCCTGGAAAAAGAAGGCAATTCAGTTACAAAAACTTGAGAGAGTATCCAGAATAAGCTAAAGGATGACAAAAGCTATTATTGCCGACGGGGGTAACTCTGTAACTGGTAACCCCTTCGGGGGCAGCCCAGAGGAATAGAAAAAGGAGAAACATGAATGACAACCCTTTTTAAATACTCATCACGAGAATATTGCCACGAAAACACGATCGTTCAGTTAAGTGATATCAAAATAGGCGGACCACGTATCGTAATAATTGCCGGCCCCTGCACAGTCGAGAGCCAAGAAAACCTCATGGCAACTGCTAAAGTGGTTAAGGTGAACGGTGCAAATATTCTACGCGGCGGAGCTTTTAAGACAAGAACATCGCCAGATAGTTTTCAAGGGATGGGAGAAGACGGGTTAAAACTACTTAGTGAAGTCAGACAGGAATTCCTCCTTCCTATAGTTACTGAGGTCATTGATGCTAATGATATCCCGCTCATCTCTGAGTACGCTGATATGCTGCAGGTCGGTTCGCGCAATATGCAGAATACGGCTTTACTTAAAGCGTTAGGGAAAACCAATCTTCCCATAATTCTCAAACGAGGGTTCGGTTGTACAGTAAAGGAGTGGTTGGCTGCTGCAGATTATATCCTGGCCGGAGGCAATTCGCAGGTGGTGCTGTGCGAAAGAGGTATAAGAACTTTTGAAGACAGCACGCGCTTTTCATTGGATATTCTCTCAGTACCAGTGGTAAAACAACTCAGCCATTTACCCCTTATAGTAGACCCGAGTCACGCAGCCGGACAAGCATCTTATGTACCTGCTGTAGCCAAAGCTGCTATAGCTGCCGGAGCTGACGGGTTGTTAATTGAGGTTAACATATCTCCAGAGAATGCATTGGTTGATGGGAAACAGGCATTAGACGAAGCAGCTTTTGCTAAGTTAATTCCAGAGCTTCATAAAATAGCAAGGGCTGTTGGCAGATTATGGTGTGAACCCCTCAGGTAACTACCAAGGACTATACCGGGATGCCGGAGTAACCAGCGAATATATAGCACCCACCACACCCCCAACTATACCCACAAACGTCTCCTTGTTTCTTTTTCAATCGTGTTGCGTTTCGGCCCCATGACGTTCCCCCCTCGGCGCTCGCACACATCTGGTATTAACTTCTTTACCGTGAAGGACTATAATTGAAGAAGGTAATCTGGAGTTTAAAGGAGGGAAACCATGCCAAAACGAAGTCAAAGAAACCATCGAAAAACTGGCCGGGAACACCTCCTGCCTTGCACCCCTCATTTCGTGCCTGAAACGACAACCGCTAGGTACGAAGACAATCATCGTGAGTGTAAAGCAGATGCTCTAACCGGCTGAGCTAACCGCCCTGATTCGTGCCTATTTTAACCCTTTTCCCACCACCTGTAAAGTTACGCACCTGTCGGACTGCCGCAGGAGTGATACCGGTCCTTTGATAAGCCAAGGCATTTTGGGTTGAACATGTTGCTTAGTCATGGTTTCTCAACGAACGCGTTTTGCTCCCGTTCTGGCTCAAACCTTATTGAGAGGAGGGTTACAAAGTCCTGACCGAAAACGATACTAAATCGTTCCTTGGACAAATTCCGAGGAAGTGGGTAAACTATAGAACTATTAACGAAAATGGTCAGTCACGGGTGAGCGAGCCTTGGCACTGGGTAAAAGCTTACGGGGGTTAACACCAGTTTTTCGTGATAATGCGCGGCAGGGGTATACCCCCTTTCGGTATGGACCCTGGTGCCAAATAACAAAGTTATTACAATGAGCGGATCCGTTACAGTTGTTGCTCACTGAAAGAAGTCCATACCACTCACACACCGCCTTAGGTTAGGGAGTAAAGATTTATTGTGGAAAGCATAAATCTAAGCATAGATGGTAAAACCATAAGAGCCAAGCCGGGTTCAAATGTTCTTGAGGCGGCAATGGCGGCGGGTATTTATATTCCCAATCTGTGCTATGATCCCGACCTCAAGCCATATGGAGGTTGCCGCCTGTGCCTGGTAGAGATACAGGGGATGCGCGGGCTGCCTACAGCCTGCACCTCGGTAGTATCAGAAGGCATGGTGGTCAAGACTTATGGCGCTGAGCTAGACCAGGTTCGCCGGGACACGCTCCAGTTGCTCTTGGCCAACCACCCGATCGATTGTCTCACCTGCGTCAAGAACCAGCGCTGCGAATTACAAAAAGCAGCGGCATACATGGGCCTCACAGAGCGCACCCTGCGCCGCACGTCAGGCGAGAAAGTAGTCGATGAATCCAATCCTTTCTTCAAGCTGGACCGCAATTACTGCATACTCTGTGGCCGATGCACCCGCACCTGCGACGAGATTACATGTGTCAACGCCATTGAAATGGTCAGCCGTGGCGACGACACGCGCGTAAGCACTTTTGGCGACCAGCCTCTGATGGAGTCCAGCTGCCGTTCCTGCGGGGAGTGCGTGGTGCGCTGCCCGGTGGGGGCATTCGTAGCCAAAAATGATATCGTGCCGGCCTCGGAAACTTTGACTACCTGCCCCTATTGCGGGGTTGGATGTTCGATGTTTCTGGGTGTACGCGATGGCAAAATAGTCTCGGTGCGCGGAAATCGGGACGGAAAAGCTAACCACGGCAGAATGTGCATCAAGGGGCGCTTCGGCATCCCTGAATTCGTGCACCACGCTGAAAGGTTAAGCACGCCCCTGATCAGGAAGAACCAGGAATTTGTTCCTGCCAGTTGGGATGAAGCGCCTACTCTGGTGGCAGACAAACTCAAAACCTATGCCCCTGATGAAATTGCCGTAATCGCCTCCGCCAAATGTACCAACGAGGATGTTTATGTCACGCAAAAGCTGGCCCGGGCTGTGCTCGGCACCAACAACATAGATCACTGTGCCCGCCTGTGACATGCCCCCACTGTGGCCGGTCTGGCCACCCAGTTCGGATCAGGAGCCATGACAAACTCTATCGGCGACTTAAAAGATTCTGCCTGTATCCTGTCAATAGGCGCCAATACCACGGAAACGCATCCGGTCATCGGTTTCGAGATAAAACAAGCCACCAAGCGCGGCACCAAACTGATCGTGATCAACCCACGCCGTATCGGGTTGGTGCAGCATGCTGACATCTGGCTGAGACCACGCTCCGGCACCAATGTCCCGCTTTTGATGGGGATGTGCCGCGTGATATTGGACAATGGCTGGCAAAACAATGCCTTCATCGCCGAACGCTGTGAAAACTTCGACGCTCTCAAAGATTCACTGGTCCAGTACGACATGGAAAGCGTTAGCCTGATCACCGCCGTAAGCGCAGAAGACCTGAGCGCTGCAGCGCGTATGTATTCTCAAAACAACCCGGCTGCCATAATGTACGCCATTGGCATCACCGAGTTCGGCCACGGCACGGACAACGTCATGGCGGTGGGTAATCTGGCTATGCTTACCGGCAACATCGGCAAGCCGGGGGCGGGTGTAAATCCCTTACGCGGGCAAAACAATGTGCAGGGAGCCTGCGACATGGGTGCACTGCCGGGTGTGTATTCAGGATACCAGCCTGTAAGCGACCCGGCGACCCAAGAAAAGTTCACCAGAGCATGGGGAAATGCCCCGTCTCTCAAACCCGGCCTGACACTGACAGAAATTTTCGACGCCGCCTGCGAGGGGAAAATCAAGGCTATCTACCTGGTGGGTGAAAACCCGATGCTGAGCGACGCGGACATAGCGCATATCAAGAAAGCCTTGTGCAGCCTTGAATTACTAGTGGTACAGGATATCTTCCCGACGGAAACTACCGCCCTGGCGCATGTGGTACTGCCAGCTACCAGCTTCGCTGAAAAGGATGGAACTTTTACCAATACCGAACGGCGCGTGCAGGTTGTGCGCCAGGCAATCGAACCGGTGAGCGGGAGCCAGCCGGACTGGTTTATCGCCTGCCAGATTGCACGGAGAATGGGCGCTTCCGGGTTTGATTTCAAGAATCCACAGGAGATTTTGGACGAGATTAACCGGGTCACGCCGAGCTACGGGGGCATCAGCTATGAGCGCCTCGAAACCTGCGGCAGCCTGCAGTGGCCCTGTCCTACTACTGACCACCCCGGCACACCTATACTTCATACACAGAAATTCACCCGCGGCAGAGGCAAATTGATGCCGCTGGTTTACAGACCGCCATTTGAGATACCCGATGCAGAGTATCCCTTGATGCTGAACACCGGGCGCAGCCTGTTCCATTTCCACACCGGCACGATGACGCGCAGGGTTAAGATCGGAAGAGCGTCGTGTAGGGAAAGAGTGTTCAGAGCCGTGTAGATCTCGTGGTCGCGCAG
>CAZUXO010000313.1:0-5460 GCA_964624325.1 uncultured Dehalococcoidales bacterium | reverse complement strand
CTGGAATCCGAACTAATTTGCCAATACTATAAGCTGGACAAGAAAATCCGCGGCGGCGCTGGGTTTGTTATAAATCAGGTAGGTTATGACACCCGTAAGGCCCAGGAACTTATCCTATGGCTACATGAAAAAGAATACGATATTCCAGCGCTGGCTAACATATACGCTCTCAGTTACCCTGCTGCCAAACTGATGAATGAGAACAAAATACCCGGCTGCGTGGTAACAAATAAACTGTTATCCCAACTTGAAGAGGAGAGGAAAGCACCTGACAAAGGTAAATCCACCCGCCTGTTGCGCGCCGCCAAGATGTACGCTATCGCCCGTGGTCTCGGATACAGAGGCGCCCATTTCGGTGGGCACGGTATGACGTATGATATGATGGAATACATCTTGCAAAAAGGTGAGGAACTTTATCCTAACTGGCCTGACCTTGTCGTTGAGTTTGATTATCCTCAGCCCAATGGTTTTTATCTTTATGAGAAAGATAAAAAAATAGGATTGAATACAAAAGCAGCATCGAAAAAACCTTTAAAGGGCAAAAAAAACATGCTTGCAGGTTTTTCGCGAGTTGTTCACAAAGTCTTTTTTGATCCAAATCACCCACTTTTTAAGCCAACAAGAAAGGTATTGCAATTGGTGGATGGATCTAATTGGATGCGAAAAACCTTTGAATTCTTGGAACATCAGGGTAAGGGTGTATTTTTCGAATGCATGCGTTGCGGTGACTGCTCCTTGTTTGACACCGGCTATTTATGTACTACCTCTCAATGTCCGAAAGGTGAACGTTTGGGACCTTGCGGTGGCAGCTTTGAGGGTTGGTGTGAGGTTTATCCTGGCAAGCGCCAATGCGTCTGGGTAAGGTCTTATTCTCGTTTGAAAGCCTATAATGAAGAGGACAAACTGAATTCTTATGTTATACCGCCCCGTGACTGGGAAATGTGGCAAACGTCGTCATGGTTAAATTTTTATTTGGGTCGTGACCATACCGCCAAGAGACTCGGTATTAAATCTCCCATTAATAAAGTAAAATAATCGCAGATTGGGACTAACTTCGTCTATTACTTTAGTGTTATTGTGGGATTACATTTCTCATTTGCCTGATATCTGCCTTATTGCTGATCTGTTGAGCTAAATGACAACCTAACCAATTGCTATGAAAACCAGTGATTTTGATTATTACTTGCCACAAGAACTGATCGCCCAAACCCCCATTGAACCTCGTGACAGTTCGCGCCTTATGGTAGTCACCCGTTCTGATACTTCGGTCGACCATAATGCGTTCAATAAGTTAACGGACTTTTTGAAAAGTGGCGACGTACTAGTTATGAACAACAGTCGTGTCATCCCTGCACGTCTTTTCGGTATAAAAGCTGATGCAGATATCAGTGTAGAGATATTACTGCTGCGACGTTCTGCTCTTGGGGCTTCCTGGGAGGCAATGGTCAAACCAGGTAAAAGATTGCCAGTTGGAGCTAAAATAAATTTAGTCAGTCCTGATAAAATAATCCATGTTATGGCAGAAATAGTAGCAATACTGCCCGACGGTATAAGAGAAATCACTTTTTCGGATGATAGTCTGCTGCCGGCGTTGGGCAACATCCCACTTCCTCCCTACATCCACACCCCTCTGAGCGATACCGAGCGTTATCAAACCGTTTATTCTAATGATGAAGGAAGCGCAGCTGCACCAACTGCGGGCTTGCATTTCACAACGCGCTTGCTGGATGAGTTAAAAGAAAAGGGTATTGAGTGTCTTTATACTACACTGCACGTAGGGCTTGATACGTTTCGTCCAATACAGGTGGAAGACCCAAATCTACACCATATTCATAAAGAATTCGGCTCAATCAATCAAGAAACCGCAGCCCGTATCTCTAAGGCAAAAACTGAAGGACGTCGCGTTATCTGTGTAGGTACCACATCGGTAAGGCTGCTGGAATATGCTGCCCTGAAGAGCCCAATAAACCCGCTCGACCCTTTCTACGACTGGGTGGACCTCCTCATTCTGCCCGGCTATCACTTTGGTATCGTAGATGCTATGATAACCAACTTCCACCTACCACGATCAACCCTTTTAATGTTGGTGAGTGCCTTTGCCGGTGTTGATCTGATCAAAAACGTTTACACCGAAGCTATCGCAAAAAGGTATCGCTTTTATAGCTTCGGTGACGCTATGCTCATCCTTTAGCTCTTTCCCAATTGCGAGAATAGACTGACCGCCTTATTCGGTTTATAATCTGCTTGATGACAAAATCAAAAGTGTTGTTTACAAGCAGAGAAATTGCGTTAACCTTGGAACGGCTGGCCGCCGAAATTAGTCGTGAGTATAAAAACAAAAACCCAATTATCATTGGCATTCTCAAAGGTTCATTTATCTTTTTGGGCGATCTGGCACGTAGTCTCCATTTCCCCTTGGAAATAGATTTTGTCAGGTTATCTAGCTATAGGGAAGGTGCCACTAGTTGCGGTGAGGTAAGCATAAATCACATTTTTACAAGCATGCTCAAAGACAGACACATTTTGGTGGTTGAAGACATCGTAGATACCGGCATCACAATGCATTTCCTGCTGGAACAGTTACGTGAGGAGCGTCCTGCCTCAATCGGGCTGTGCGCCCTGTTGGATAAACCATCATGTCGCAAAATTCCCGTACACATAGACTACTTAGGGTTCACTATCCTTGACAAGTTCGTCGTTGGTTACGGCATGGATTTAGCAGAACAATATCGAAATCTTTCTGATATTCACATTATCGAAAAAGAGGGCTAGCAGGTTGAAGATGATCCCCGAACTTATCAAGGTGGCTCGCGGACTTGAACCCGCAGATCTCATCTTATCCAACGCGCATATCGTAAATGTTTTCAACGGCGAGATTGAAGAAGGAAGCGTAGCCATATATGGCGACCTGATTGCAGGGATAGGCGATTACCATCTTGCCAGAGATATAGTTGATATAAAGGGACAGTATATTCTCCCTGGTTTCATTAACGGCCACACTCATGTGGAAAGCTCTATGTTGGATATCAAACAGTACGCTAGTGTCGTCATCCCTCGAGGCACTCTGGGAGTGGTAACGGATTTGCATGAAGTGGCGAACGTAATCGGAATTAGGGGTATTGAGTATATTCTAAATGATGCTTGTCATCTCCCTTTCGAATTTTTCGTAATGGCTCCATCCTGTGTACCAGCGACCCATTTGGAGACTTCAGGGGCAAAAATCGATGGCGAAGCCATCACGAAACTATTAAGACAAGGGAAAGTAATCGGCCTCGGAGAAATGATGAATTTCCCTGGTATATTATCCGGCGAGCAAAGTGTTCTACGAAAGGTTATTGCTGCGCAAAGCAGACCAGTTGACGGGCATGCACCAGGCTTGAGTGGTTTTGACCTCAATGCCTATATCTCAGCCGGTATCTCTTCTGACCATGAATGCGTAACTATTGAGGAGGCATGTGAAAAGCTGTCTCGGGGAATGTACATTATGATACGAGAAGGTTCTTCCGAGAAAAACTTGGAGGCCCTTTTGCCGCTGATTACGGATCTAACCTACAAGCGCTGCCTGTTTGTAGTTGACGACCGCAGTTGCGTTGACCTGTTGAATGATGGCGACATTGACGCAGTAGTGCGCAAAGCAATAAAGCTAGGCATGGAACCTGTGAGAGCTATACAACTGGCAACCATAAACACGGCCGAACGCTTCGGAATAAAACAAATCGGAGCGGTGGCACCTGGATATATTGCCAACTTGTTAGTCATGCCAAACCTTGAGTGTACAGATGTTGGTAAGGTGTTCCATCGAGGTAGGTTAGTCGCTCAAAACGGGCAACTATTGCGAAAACCGGTGACAAACGCGGATCATTATATCGAAAATACGATTCATGTTAAACCCTTTGGAATTAACGATCTTCATTTGGAATCTTCCGGTAATACTTTTCCGGCTATTGAAGTCATTCCAGAGCAGATTGTCACCCGTAACATTACGCAAATAGTCACAAAAGATAAGGATGGGTTTGTTCAAACGAATATTGAGCATGATGTTCTTAAATTGGTCGTTGTTGAACGGCATAAAGCCAGTGGCAATATGGGCAAGGGGCTTGTTAAGGGGTTCGGTCTTAAAAAGGGGGCTTTGGCTTCCTCAGTGGCTCACGATTCACACAACATTGTAGCCGTGGGTTCTAATGATATGGACATCCTGCTAGCTATAAAAAAAGTCATATCTATGCAGGGCGGTCTTGCGGTTGTAGCAGGCGAAATGGTATTGGCTAGTCTGCCTCTTCCCCTAGCTGGGATTATGTCTGAAAAACCGCTGGCGGAAGTCGTAGAAGGATATACAGGTGTTGAAGATGCTGCTAGGGGCCTGGGAACCACATTGCCTGCGCCATTCGCCACTCTTTCGTTTTTAGCTTTGCCGGTTATATCTGAATTACGGTTGACAGACCGCGGAATAATCGATGTTAACTCATTCAAAATAATCGAACCGTAACTATTAATAGTGGCATGTTGAAATGTATCTAAACCTTTAGTTCCCCATTGAACCACAACCACATCAACGCTATTCCGATACCAAGTAAAGCCCCGCTAAAAACCTGAAAAGGTGTATGCCCTATAAGCTCCCGGACATCATGCTCCACTTCTCTGGGATGCCGTTCTCGCAACTCCTGCAGTATGCGGTTTAGAATAACAGATTGTTTGCTCACGGACCGACGCACACCAGCAGCGTCGTACATGACGATGGAAGCAAATACTGCCGACATGGCAAACTCCACCGAGTTAAAACCTCTCAAAATCCCCACTGAGGTTGCGAGGGAAGTAACCAGGGACGTATGAGAACTGGGCATACCTCCGCTTCGTATAAAGAAACCCATATCTAGCCGTTTTTCTCTTAATAAGCCTCCAACAACTTTTAGCATCTGGGCTATAAACCAAGAGGTAAAGGCTATTAACAACACTTCATTAAAGGGCGCTCTCAATATGTTCCTCTCCCCCATTTTGTTGCTGAATGGGCAGTTGGCTGAGAAGGTTTTGTCTCAATTATATTATGACGCGCTTGCCAGTCTTTAAAACAACGCAATCCTTCTTCATCGCTCAATTCGTTCCAGTAACGGAAGTAATCTGCAATATAAAACTTGGCGACCGACGCTGTTTCGACTGTAACCACTATATTGGCTGCCATTTCCACCCGTTTGACTGCGGCTTCAGATGCCGCAGGCACGGCTACGACAATTAGCGCTGGTTTGTGTCGCTTTACTGATTCCACAGCGGCCAGCATGGTATAACCGGAAGCCAGTCCGTCATCTACGATGATGGCTGTCTTCCCTTTAACTATCGAAAGGACTCGGTTATTGCGATAGATTAAACTGCGCTGGCGAATGTCATTGCGGACCTTGTTCACCTGGTAGTTAATCTGATGTTCATCAAGGTTAATGGTTTTAAGAACATCTTGATTGAATATGGTTG
>CAZUXO010000312.1:0-3312 GCA_964624325.1 uncultured Dehalococcoidales bacterium | reverse complement strand
AAAACTCGGCAAACACCAGGAACGCATACAACATGAATTGCCCGGTTCCGGCCATTTTATTTCCCAGCCATGAATAGGCGACTATCACCGGCAATTGTGCGATTACTGTAGCGATTATGAAATGCCGAAAAGAGATCGATGAAAAACCTGCTGCGTAGCTGACAATTGTGTTAAACGGAATCAATGGTATCAGCCTGGCAAAAAGCACGGAGTGAATGCCGTAGCGCCGGGAAAAAGTGTCAATTGAATTCATAAACCTTTTATTCAGAAATCGTTGTCCCAGCAACCTCCCGACTCCCCGTGCAATGATGAAGCACAACGCGGCGCCGATAGAATAACTGCACATGGATAAAAGCATGCCCCAAAATACTCCAAAGACAATACCATTAGCTGTGAACACGCTAAATGTAGGAAGGGGTATCATCAACGATTGGAAAACCAGAATCAAGGCCGAGACAAAAGGTCCACGACTTCCCCAGGCCTGGATGTAATGTTCGATTGCGGTTGAATCATCAGTTGAAAGCCAGTGGAAAACCATCTTTGAACCCGATTGAATGACGGATTGCGTATAGCTACTAATCAACCCTGATGCAAAATACAACGCTGCCAGCAGCACGACGAATACTAGTAGCAGAATGATATTGCGAAAAAGGATCCTACCCGTAGCGTTGAGCTTCACCTCGGATTTTATTGTTTTCTTAGTCCCCATCTTTATCGCTTTCTTTTGATATATTCTTAGAAATCGAACTTATAAGGCAGTTGTTATCATTGGCACTTTGAATAAGAACGTCGTGAATACCCTATAACTCCTCAAAACCTATCTGAACACCTGCCAATTATTATATCAAGCCCCTATTTCACGGAACAAACCCAGCAGGGTTGGCAGCACAAAGGTACACTGTCAACCCTGCCATCCCAGTATATTTGATAATGTTAGCCGGACGTTGTCGGTAACTTGGTATCAGCAAACCACTCGGTCGTTGAACCGTCATAGTTAGTCACGGTATATCCCATGAGACGCAGGACAAAATACTCCTGTGCTGAACGATACCCAACATAGCAATACGCTATCACTGTCTTCCCAGGGGTGATCCCTTTTGTCGTCAAGAACGCAGTCAGATCGGAGAAGGATTTGACTGTTCCGTCTGCATTCAAAAAATCGCCGGTCAGAATATTTACTGCACCCGGGATTCGCTTTACAACGAAATCGGTAGCATTCCTTGAATCCACGAGGACGATATTACTTTTTCCAAGGCCAGCCAATACGTGCGCTTTCCTACCGTACAGATTGCCATCTGCCAGGTAATTAAAGATAGTAGCTGGTTTAACCGTTTTTTCGGTTGTTACGGCAAAACCTGAACTAGTCCATTTGCCGAATCCACCATCAAGAACGTGGACATCTTTGGCTCCCAGATAATCTAGCGCCCAGAATACTCGTCCGGCGTTGGTATCAACATTGGCGCCATACACGACGATGGTAGCGGTATTGGAAACACCGCTCTCACCCAGGAGGTTACTGAGGTCTACATCACTCTTGAGCAAGCTGGTATCCCCGGTAACTAATAGATCTGTTTCGTCAACAAAAGCGGTGGGTATATTGATAGCATTCTTGATATGACTGGTAGTGTAGAGTGCCGCCGTTCGGGCGTCTATTACAATTAAACCCGAGTTATCCAGACGGCTATTTAACCAACTGACACTAACGAGAAGTCCACCATTAACATAATTTGTGGACGCCGCGGTAGTAGTCGGGATGGGAGTTGAAGCATAGGTAGTCGGTGGAGCTGTCACCGTACTTGTAGTGGTTATAGTCTTATTATTTGTGATGGTAACAGTATTCGTTTTAGAGCAGGCTGTTAACATAGAGACCCCCAGTGTCAACACTAAGACAAAAGCCATAAATTGCTTGCTTTGTATCATTTTCACCCGGTTTTAGCCTCCCTTAGTAATTTTTGGTTATGATTGACCGTCCCGTTGTCCGTATGTACCAGACTGATACGCCATTACATAAATAACAATACCTCCTGCTTCTTATCAGTTTTAATTATTGTAATTATAAGCAATATAATATATACCATGCTATTTTGCAAGTGACTTTATGAATGGTTTTAGATAATATACAAAATATATTTTATGCAGACCATAAGTGTATTATAAATGTATAGCTAATGTTGATGAGATGGACTGATCGATTATCAGGTTGATGACTTGTATTTAAGTTAACAACAAGATGAAACAGTTCCGGAGGATAGCCTAAGGAAGTCTAATTATTGTTGCCACTACTGTGGGTTTATGCTTTGGACACCCTTGTTGCACTGCCTTGTTATTCGGTTGTTACAACTGACCACCAAACTCAGAACGTATTGAACCAGGTTCTCAAATATGGGTACGTTGCACCATCCGGTTATCTAGTAAAGATAATCATACTCACCGCCAGATGTGTACGTTAAGACTTTCAACGCCAGTTAGCTATATACCTAATGGACTTAACACAGAGTGTTAGACCATTCGTGCTTTGTAATGGGAAGGCAGTCTGTTTTTGCTACCCGCTTGAGTTGGTAACGGTTCCTACTTTATAAATTCCTGCGATTTATGAACAAGTGTTAGATTATTTGCAGTTTCTTGTATATTATTCGTGTTAGTTTAGGGTTGCTATCCTTTTTTGGGCGCGTTTACCAACTCTTTCTTTCTTGATAGGTTGGGAAAAGTAACCTCTACCAGCGTGCCCTTACCGGGAGTCCCGGTAATTTTCAATTCGGCTCCCAAAAGGTGGGCCCGTTCTCTCATTCCAACCAGTCCGAAGGCGCGAGGATCATTAATCTGGGCCTCAGTAATGCCTTTGCCATTGTCACTAACGCTCAGCACTACAAAACGCTGCGTTTTTTTTAGGATAATAGATACCTTCGTTGCTTCGGAGTGGCGCACCACATTTGTGAGCGCTTCATGGGCGACGCGGAAGAAAACCGTAGAAATCTTTTGCTCGAGGATAAAATGTCTGGGGATGGAGATGAAGTGATATTCAATATCTGTCCACTTCTTGAACTCATTAATTTGCCACTCGATTGCAGGTGCAAGGCCAAGATCGTCCAGCGCCCCCGGGCGTAGCCCAGTAGAAAGGCGCATAACGGTATTAATGGCGGTATCGATAAGCGTTGATATGGCTTTTGTCTGTTCTGGAATCAGGTCCTCAGCCTTCGATAACCTCCGAAGAAGCCAAGCTATATATATCTTGAGAGTGACGAGTGTCTGGCCAAGTTCGTCATGGGGTTCGCGGGCAATACTGGTGCGTTCCTCTTCTCTCACAGGCTCCAG
>CAZUXO010000311.1:0-2529 GCA_964624325.1 uncultured Dehalococcoidales bacterium | reverse complement strand
CCAGGTCGGAGAGCTCAGCGTTTAGCTTGTTGATAGCGCGGATTTTGGCCGCCTCGTCACCGGGAAGGCATGTCACCTTTGCTATATTCAGATCATCGCCAGCCTCGGCGAATACTTTTTCAAGGATCGCTTTTTTCTCTGCAATTGCAGCATCGTAGTCTTGTATATTCATTATTTACCTCGCTTGTTTGAATTTTTACAGGGGTGTAAATTGACCTTACACCCTCAATGGAAGGCACCGCTTAAATGTACCCGCAGCATGCACGGGCTCGGGGCGACAAGCGCCCCACAGGTATTAAGTGCGTTATCGAATCTTTTTTTCTATCAGGTCACAGAGTTTGGTGATAACCAGGTCCTGCACCCTGGCAAGGTTAGTATCCACGGCTGGACGGAAAAACGGATGCGCGGGCATGGGGCCGGAGGACGCCCCCATCTTACGGGGATGTATTACATCTTTCCCTGTCCTTTTCTTAAAGCGGCCAGGACTGCCATATTCCACCAGATAAGCATGCCGCGCGTTGGAGACAGCGGCGGCGGAGCGCGGGTAATTGGATATTTGCCTCAAGAATTTAGTCTTGATGCCCTTTTTGAGGTTGCCTGTCTCACCCTGGGGAGCGTTGATCTTCGCGGCGGAGGCAACAATCTTGGCACCCTCCATTAGGACCGGCTCGACTGCCTCATTAGGGAGAGACTTCGCGAGTTCGAGCAGGATCTCTCTAAATGCGTCAGCTCCGAGTACTTCAACAGTGAACATATCGGCCATTTTTTACCTCACTTTATTAGTCGTAATTTGCTGTCCAGGGAATCACCGCCAGCAAAACCTCTTGAAGCCGGGGTCATTCCAAATTCTTTGAGTAAGTCCAGCGCCATAGTCTGCCAGGCGAAGCTCTCTTTGATTAAGGGATGCGGCCGGGGCTTACCGTTAATCCTGATAAGAGCGCCCTGCTCCGAGATCTGCGCCGCCATCTGCTCTGCCCTGGCGTATGACTGGCATAGTGCAGCAAAAGGCGTCAATGACAGGTTATCGAGACGTCCAACCTCGATCAAGTCAGGGGCAATCTCATTAAAAAGTTTTGCTGCCTGCGGTGACAGCCATGCAGGAGCCTTCACCTGATCGCAGGATACGCCGCTTTTGCTGGCGGGTAAAGGGCCGTGACGGTCTTGCCGATACGTCCCGTCCTGTATGTGCTGGAATATCGACTTTTTATTATGTCCGCCTGATGGCATTTGCTGTCTCCTGAATAAATTGCGTTTTGCTGCCAAATTTCGTGTCTGCCTGCGACTCGGTCTCGACATTGATCGTAACCCAGCGATCTGCCTGCCCCTATGGGGGGTGCTCATTAACATTATTACTTAACCCGTGCTGCGATCTCATCATAAGCGCGAGCACATTCAACCTGTTGAGCACAGCGCGGGCAGCCATCCTCACCGGCGCAAGTCTCAAGTGCTTTGGACAGATGCTTAAATTTATCAGCCGGTACAAACTGAGGGTGCTCACTCAATAGAGTTATGGCCATCATTAAACCATTGGCAGGTCGGGCATCAGCCTGGCGCTCTATGATATCCCTGTTAAGTTCGCCCATTATCAGCCACCTTTGATAGTGCACCGTCAATGTCCGCGAGTAGTTGCTTATTCCAGGATCTCTCCGGGTACCACTTGTCTACGAAATCAAGCATCATTCCTATTGTGGCCGCTGTGACTTGCGTTGCCAGTAAGAGGTCAACACGCTCCGGCCAGTATTCCTCAACAGGTTCCTGTACAGGTCTGTACATTACCTGCATGTTTTCCTTAAACTCCGTTATCAGATCACGCATAAACTTTATCATTTCATCGAGTGTGGCAAACTCAAAGTGTTTATAGCTGCCGTCCTGTTCGGCGCATTGTAACGTGATAGCGCCATCGTCCCACTTCTTAAGCTGAATCATATCTTTTAATAGGTTCTGTATGTCCGTCATTGTTTAACTCCTATAATGCGTTCACCGTCCGGGCCCAGGGTGACACCGGCCGCAATCTCCCATTCTTCCAGGACGTCAGCCGGATCAGCGGCTTCTTTCCTTTCGCACACACAATCCTCAGCAGCATCCCCGCAAAATTTACATTTGCTCTGCTGAGCCTTCCAATCAAGATATTTCTGCTTTATCCGCTCCGGCGGGTCATCATTAACTGCTGCCCCCGCCCCTTCCGGTCTTTTATCCGTAACATCGGTAACATCGTAGCTAAGTTGTTCGTGAATTCCATCCGAAACAGTGTCCCTATTTTCTTGAATTGTTACTTTTATTTTTTGATCGTGGTTCGTTGCTGGCGTTACGCTTGTTACGGATATAATGCCGGATAGCGGGGTCGCGTACCTATTCCAAACATCAGTAAAGTCCTCTGTCAAGTATCCTTTAAACAATGGCTGGCCTATTCTCATGGTTTTAGGGCCAATGCCATAAGGCTTTAATAACCTGGCCATCTTGCTAGCTGTTAATGGTTTATGGCCTAAGTCCACCCAGGGGGCATCCTCAAGCACATTTAATTCCTGCACT
>CAZUXO010000310.1:0-5777 GCA_964624325.1 uncultured Dehalococcoidales bacterium | reverse complement strand
ATCTTTGGTACGGGCGGCTTTACCCATAATCAGAAGCTGGTAAACCAATTCCTACAAGGACCTATCTTCGGCGGTTGTGCCGTGATTACCAACGAGGGTGATTTTGTCTACATGGCTTCCGCCATAGGAGCACAGCTTTCTAATATGAACTCCGCCTGGAACGCCGAGAATCCTGTTGAGCCGACTCTGGTCAACCGGAGCACACCCAATGAGATCTGGCAGGCACCCGGGGACAGTATGGTAGAGGTAAACAAGTACGGCCTACGCATCACCGATGAGAAGCGCTCCTACAACGACCGTACAAAAATCCACTTTTACTGGGACCCGGTGCAGCAGGAGCATACGAATATCGTTACCATGATGGTGTACGACCAGCGCACCGCCGATCTCCAGGCGGGGCGTTACCCCATTCCCGGCCCCAATGACGACAGGTCGCTAGTCATCTCCGGGCAGACCTTTCAGGAGCTTGGAGCCAACGTCCGCGCCCGTGTCAATTCACTGGTGGGAAAGCTGGGGGTCTTTACTATCGACGACAGTTTCGAGACCAACCTTGCACATACCATTTCCAAATTCAATGGCTTCGCGGATGCCGGGGTGGATACCGATTTCCACCGGGGCCTGTACCCCTACGATACGAACTGGCATCCCATCTTCTCGGCCATAGGTGGTGTCGGGGCAATGCACCCTGCCAATAACAAGCCGAATATAACCATGTATCCATTTACCGCCAAGGGTCCTTATTATTGCATCTTGATCGGCGCCGGCACGCTGGATACTAACGGCGGACCCAAAATCAACGAAAAGGCACAGGTGCTGGACACCAGGGAAAATCCTATTCCCGGCCTCTATGGAGCCGGGAACTGCATCGCGCCTTTTGTACCCAACTATATCGCAGCTGGGGCTACACTCGGAAACGCTCTCACAATAGGCTATATTGCAGGAATAAACGCAGCGACCGAGTCGGTAAAATAGAACAGGGCGCGATTTGTAGATGCAGATTGAAATGAATGGACGATATGGTGGAACAAGGTATTTTATGATGATCCCGGCAGTGCTGCTGATTTTGTCGTCCCTGCTGGTAGTGGCCGGGTGCAGTTCAGTCGGAGGGACCTCTACGCCCACAACCCCAACTAGTTCGTCGTCGGGAGTAAGTTATTTGAAAGATATCCAGCCTATATTCAACAACTACTGCGTGGTGTGCCATCAGGGCGCGGGGCAGGCCGGTCTGACGCTGGAACCTAAACTTTCTTACGGCAACCTTGTGGGTGTACCCAGCACAGAGAATGCTGCGGAACTACTCGTCAAAGCGGGTGCTCCAGGTCAAAGTTACTTACTGGCCAAGCTAAACGGGACACAGGTGCAAGCTGGAGGGAACGGGGCGCAGATGCCTTACGGTGCCACCCCTCTTGCACAGGCCCAGATTGACATGATCAATCAATGGATAATACAGGGAGGGTTGAATAATTGAAGCGTACTATTTTACTAATCATACTGGTAACCCTCCTAATCACGACGGGTTGTTCCAAAACACCGAGCACCACCGCAACCAAAACAACAACTCCGGGCACCAGTCTGCCGTTTAATACAACCAGCATACCCTCATTCTCCACCACAAAGGTGCCTACCACCACCGTTCAGGTCACTACCGGTATAACCCTATCTACCACTTCAGGCACCACCAGTGCCACGACGTCGCCCGGCACCGGTAGTGTAACAGCAAAGGATATGGCAAACCTGGGTTCTGGAGTTTTCGATATCTGCACCGCCTGCCATGGTAGCCTAGGAGATGGCGGCTCCGGACCTGCGCTCATTGGTTCCCGCTCATCCCTTTCGAAGTATGGCAACGCCGGGGGCTTGTTGGCATACATAAGTCGCGCCATGCCGCTCAACAACCCTGGCAGTTTAACGACGGCTCAAAACATACAAATCATTGCTTACCTGATGATGCAGAACAATTACATACCTCCCGGTGATGTTTGGGATAGTACCATTCTCTCCACCATTATCCTGAAGTAGGAGTGGGTGTGGGCTTCTACTGAAGCCCGCTATGGACATATGGATATGCCTGTTTTCCCTTCTCGTGGAATCTTTCAAGCAGGCAATTTGAAGGCTGCGTGGGTTTTAATTACCGCCAATTAAAGTTTTTAGTTTGTTTAGCAGGGTATACTAAACAGGTTCAACGGAATTACTGGGAACTGTTTAAAGAAAGCAAATTGAGAAGGGGATACTGGCTCTTATCAATTATATTGAACACTTCTTATCCAAACATTAAAACCACCTTCCACCGGCATACCCATAAACAAATATCAGAATGTTCGCATAGGCTTATCACCGGGGCAAGCTCGTACCATCTTCTAGTAAGATGGTACGAAAGCGGAAGAAGCATCAAGATCAGCTGGTAACGCCAACTGACCGGCAGGCGCTACCACGCAATTGTTGAAAGTAAGTCCCGGAATGTAACGTGATGCGGGCCCGGCATTTCTACCCACCACATCGATTTTGTCACCCGGTTTGAAGCCGTGCATGCTACCCGCGTTCATCAGGTAGCATCGGATTTGATCTACCCATATAAATCCACTGTCCAATCCGGTGAAAGTCCGTTTATCCACGAGTATATTTTTGAAGACAAACACAACGTCATTGTATTGGGTATTTACATTGATCCAGCGGAATTCCGCGTGATCGCCAAAGTACTCTTTTAACAGTTCGGCGGGTACAATCGGCGCACAGCTATAGTATTCCGGCGGCAGATATGGTTGAGGATTGGGCATGACGCTACGGCCGCAGCCTGCTACAAGCAGCACTGCCAAAATTGCTATGGCTAAAGGTATAACTATCTTATTAAGGGTTCTCATTTTCTGTAACATCCCCATAGTATTCGGGTTTACATCCCGGCCGTCAGGCGATCGCTAGACCGTCAGGCACTACTTTATTGGATTTGAATACAGTCGTCTGTGACATTTGTCATCATTGTTTGTAGAGTAAGAGGAAAAACTCGCCAGGTGCGACACCGGGTTGGTAGCCGCATCCCCATGATCCCCTCCTCAAGAGAAGGAAAAATCCTACTCAGTCCACTTCGGGTAGACAGTCTCCATTTCGCCAAAGGGAGAGCAGTTCCGAATAGTCAACAAGGGTCTCAATTACTGGATGTATTTAGGCGTGAGGATTCAAGCGGGAAAATGGGGGCACCTGTCGCATGAAGTCCGCAGACAACTAACAGAGTATTTTGGCAGCGATGAAATGACCTATTGTGGTTATTGGTTTGATTTTCAACCGTCGGCGGGGCGGATCAGAATAATCGCCAGTCCCGCAGACCCTGTTGTATCACAGCAAGATACTCCTTGGAGGGTTGTCCGTCTTCGAGCTGGCCGGTCTTGACGTAGGTAAAGGCGGGAATAGCCTGATCATCTTCATCGAACACAGTGACATTGAGTCGCTGGTATGTTTCACCTTCGTGAACGTCAAGTCGTCGGGCAGAGGCGTCTGCAATTTCATAGATGGCGCCCCGCACTCGCTGGCCCGGCTTTGCCTTGATGGTCGCCACAGCCCCGCGCCATTGTCGTGACCAGCCTACAAAAGCAAGATGAAAATTAGGCAAGACGGCTGTGAAGAGCGGCTTGGCATCCGGGCACAGGTCTGCCATCTGTTTTTTACTCAAGTTAGTTGCATAGGCGAAGTATTTCATAACCAGTGTTGATACCCCTACGTGGCTTTCGGTAACCTGGTTCTCCATGAAGACCACAGAGCGTCGCCCCTTTCAGTCTGGATAGCCGCTTTATGCGATTGTTATGTCAGCAGTTTTCGCGATGTCCATTCCCCCTGGAATGTCGAGCTTAGCCTGCAGATACCACTTGGTTTGTTGAGATGGAAAAGCGCCCGTCATCGCTCCCAGTTGTTGTGCTATTTTCAACCCCGTTGCTAACCCGCCCGTCAACTCGGGCATCTGTGTTTTGGCGCCAAGGATGTCTGCCGGTATCTTTATCTCAAAACGATATTCTCCCGGTTGGCTATATTCCTTTTCACCATCTAATTGCTGCTTGAAGTCATAAATGCGTGTGGTCTGCGTCTGCGTGGTCATACCCGGACCGCTCGTTGACCTTACCTGGCGGGTAACCTTTTGCTCGCCGATCAGAGATATGCTCGTCTCCCGTGCTTTCACGGGTTTCTTCACCGTCAGGAAAACATTGCCAGAGATTAAATCTCCCGGAACGTAGTTAACTCTCTGGATTGAGATGTTGATCGCTCCTTTTCCGAGTCCGAACATGTAGCCCTCCTCAATCAATAACCAAGCTGCGGCAAATTACCAACCGACATCACGGATAATAATACAATACAAAACCAAGGTCAAGGCTAACCAGTGATAGAGGGCGGTATTTGCCAACGAATTATGAGAAGAAGGCCGAAGATTTGCATACGGTTGGGCTAGCCAGTCTCTATTATGAACCGTTCAGGTAAAAAACGTGACTAGCGTCATATCAATACGTATAAATAAATACGATAATAAATTCAGAATTGTTAGAGGTGGAGAAGAAATGAACCTTAACGCTTTACAGATGGGAAAATTAGAAGCAAAACATGTTGCCGCGAAAGTGTCAAAGTGTTCTTCTTTGCCTGAGGCGACGGAAGGTGGTAAAGAAATGTTACAACGCGGACAAAAGCCTCATACCCACCGCTGGGAATTAAAGGGGTGCCCGCGCTGCCATGGAGACGTTTTCCTGGATTCTGAAGATGGCGATTTGCTTGGACACTGTCTCCAGTGTGGATATGTGGGACTGGTACCCGTCACAGCGGTATCTGTTGCTTAATAAGAGCAGAGCCGAGCGTTACTTTTAACCAAGTCATGTGCAGGAATACAATCTTAACAGGGTAAATGTTTAGTAAAGACAGATGAAATCTGCCCGGTGATTGGTGTTATCCTTGAGGATGATGGTGGAGCACAGGCTTTACTCTTCCTCCTGAAACTGCAAAACGGAATTTCTAAGTGAAATAACCATATCGCACACAACGGTCGGGGAGTCCGTGTCTCTCCTGTGGGATGTGAACAGATACGCCCCAACTACATAGACCTCTCAGCTCTTGAGCCTCTTGAGTTCAAGCCCGTTTAGCTTCTCGAACTACGTGATATAGTCATTTGGTATCAGTTTAGACATATTTCCTCCTTTCGTTTTATTAAAAGCCAAGTTTTATTGGATGCCATTGAAGTCCTTCCTCGTGAGACCTATAATCAAGCGTATTAATAAAGTCGTTTTTGTATTGGCAAACTAAGAAGAGTCGTTTTCTGATAATATACACGTTGGAGGATAACAATGGGCAAAGTGTTGATTGCATATCACCACGCTGGTGGAACGACCGAGACTATGGCTCGGTACATCGGGGAAGGGATTCGTATCAAAGGACAGGAAGCCATAGTCAAAGAGATTGTGGAGATAAAGACAGCGTCTGACCTGACAGGGTATGACGGTTATATTTTTGGAGCTCCGACCTATTCTCTGGACGTTCCTGAAAGCATGAAAAAAATTCTTATTATGGCACAGCAAGCAATTCTGGAAAATAAGCTGGGAGGGGCCTTCGGTTCCTACACGCATGATGTTGGATATAGACACGACAATCTCGCTCCGGCCATTATCTTTGAAACATTCCCACATTCAATGTCGAAGTGCAACAGATGAAGCAGCGGCTTCAATCGGCGTTCTGAATCCCAGGCACTTTCTTGGCCGATTATTCAACCGGCTCTCAACGAGAGCCACCTGGTCGTCAGTTATCTTAGCAAAATCAGT
>CAZUXO010000309.1:0-4358 GCA_964624325.1 uncultured Dehalococcoidales bacterium | reverse complement strand
CAGAGTTGAAGCCAGACTTTAGTCATAGTACAATACACAAGCAGGCCGGGGTGGCGGAACTGGCAGACGCAGAGGACTTAAAATCCTCCGGAGAAATCCTTGTGGGTTCAAGTCCCTCCCCCGGCACTTAACAAATGCCATGTCGCCCTTGACGTATTCTGGGCTCGTAATGGCCTATCTGAATGGATCTTTTCCCACAGCTTATATCGCCAGCCCCATAATATGCGGTGTTGACCTTCGCGAGATTGGGGACGACATATGGTGGTTTATAATACTTTCCACCTTTTCGGCTCCCGTATCGGTATTTCAACATGAGCCATAGGCTCTCTACAGGACGTCGTTCCGATATCAATAGCCAAGTTCGCGGGCTGAATATACTTACCGTCTTGCTTTCAAACGTGCTTGTAGCCGGTGAATATAATTGGCCTGCATTTTTACGTTTTCGTGGAGGCAGAGGAAAGGTTACCTCTACCGCTGTGTTTCAAACGCTGGTCGGTTGGCCGATGTTTATCTCAGTGATATTCAGCCTACTGATTTTGCTTAAACACCCCAGCCAGCATGCCGCTCTTTGTGTTGCTCTCAATTTTTTTGGGTTCATGCCGGAGATACCTAGATTCTCCATAGTGCTGGATTGCCTGGATCAATCGCCTTGACACATCTGTCAAGGGTGCGGAGACAGGTGATATACGAAACTTAATCCTTTTCGCGGTTCGGAAATATCCCCTTCAGGCGATACCACCATGATTCTCTTGTAGCCCTTTCGGTTTTCGGCGGACCCAGCAGTTTCACCTGCCCCTCCAGATTACGAATGCGCTCTGCGGCGGCCCCTAATTGTGCCGCCAGAGCCAGATTCTTTTCCTGCAACTCGCGAATGAGGTCAAAGCTCTCGCTGGACGAATGTCCAAATGCTTTGCCAATCGTTTTCCCTTTGTCCAGGGTTAAGTTGGGATCCAATTGCGGAGGTAACTCCAGTATTCGGTATTCGTCGCCGAAGCTGCCTTTAACCAACTCTGCCTTAAGCTTACCAGCCTTAATGTACCGCCTGATGGTGCGCGTAGACACATTGAGCTTTTTAGCTGCCTCGTTAATATTAAAACTCGAATTTATCATAGTATAGACAGTGTATAGTCAACAGGTCGGGGTTGTCAATACATGGGTAACGGATAGAAAACTAAAGAGCCTCATATCGTCGGACAGTGGGGACAAGATCCATAATTTGTATAAAACCGGCGTTAATAAACCTAATGTTAATCTTCTTCGTCGCGATTACGTATGTCCACACCCACTGCCGACGACATGGGGAGCAAAAGGGTGACACCCGGCTGGCGCTGGAGGTAAGAGCGCGTGTAACTTGTAGGATAGGAGTATACCACCTGCACCTTGGGATGCTCTAGGCAAAAAAGAAATACGCCCACCGTCTGCGGTTTGGTACCGAATGGTCCAACAACAACGTTAAAGGAATCCCGCACTTCATGGTAAATAGCTTCAAGTGTATTGCGGACTTCATAAGGATCATCTGGGGGGACGTCGCGAACTTCCACGCTGGCTTGAGCCAGCAAATGGGCATTGTTCTTTTGAGCGTACTCCAGATAATCTGTCTGACCATCTCTCGGTGGATTACTGATAAGCGCAATGGTGCGCGTCGGATTAAAATGCTTCCAAACGCTAAGACTGCGCTCCGGTTCAAACCCCAATAGCAATACCAGTAAAGTTTGCTTTTCGAATGATATGGTACCGAAGAAATTGGCTACTGTGGTGATTTGCTCCACTCCACGGGTGAGCTTGGTGGGAGTGTACGCCTGGGTTGTGTGAATTATGCGCGGAATGCCCAAATTTTGCTCGGCCACCAGAAAATAGAGTAACTGCAAAAGGTATGTCTTGGTGAATCCACTGATATCGAGGGTGAGAAAGGGTTCGTCGGTGTCCTTAGGTTTGCACTTCGGCCAGATATTTTTTAGCTGGCTCAAAGCTTCAGCCGGATTGTCACGCTGGCAACGGATGATATAGACACCCTCGCCTGTATGCTTGCTTAGTTGAGATTGTAATTTGAAAAGATTTGTATCGACTTCCTTGGTATAAAAAGCCTCTTCAATGACAAATACGATACTGTAGCGCACTCTGAACCCGGGCCCGAACCTGAGCGCTCCCGAAAGGCATCTATCTTCGAAACTGGCGCAGCAGATAAACAGATCATCAGCGCCATATTCATTTAACCGAGGTAACCTGTCTACCGGAATGGGTTCGCCGTAGGCCTTCATGAAACCAGAACCCCTTTTCCCTTTTGCAATCGTTTGCCCCAAACAATGCCAATATAGACTGCCTGTTTAAGATTGTCAAACCATTTTCATTAGAGGTTTACCTGTCTGATGAATTAGAAAAAAGAAAGGAGGCTGGATTTGCATCCAGCCTCCCTCATCCTTGACGAGTAATGGGAACTACTTTCCGATTTTGAACATTTTGGTGCCGCAGACGGGGCATACGCCCTGAGTGGCCGGACGACCATTCTTCATGGTGATGGCCTTGGCGCTTTTCATCTCCCTCTTGGTGCGACACTTTACACAATAACCCTGCATGAAACACCTCCTTTGGTGATTTTGGATGCTAGAATAGAACATTCATAACTCAGATGTCAATAGCTCAGGGTTGAATTTTAATAATATTTTGCGAAACTTTGGCAAGAGTCTATTGACATAATCGTAGATCATCTACACTCTCAGTGCCTGTTTTTGACGACAGAGCCAAAAACAGCTAATATATAAACTTTGGGAAAGGGGTGTCTGCCTTAACAGCTGGTGAAACCATCGGGACACTGCAAAGATGTCCGGCATAATGCGGAAGATTGCGTATACTATTTTGCTTTTGGCTCGAACCATAACCGCAAGCAAAGGTCGGAGCGCGCGACATCCGTCAAACCATGCTTCAGTGCTACACTCCCTGACTCTAAACGGATTATTTTCAGGATGGTCACACACATGGCACAGGACCGCGGCAGACCATCACCGGAGTATCTGGCGGTTATTAACCCGGGGAACATGGACCAGGATCTGATTTAAACCAGAGCGAAAATTAACAAACAATAAACCGGATACAAACTAGGAGGAAATCAACTATGGCAGATACGGGCTTAAAAGTAAGCAAGAGAGAAGTTCTGGGCAAGAAAACGCGCTTTTTGCGCCGCCAAGGACAAACACCAGCGCATCTTTTCGGGCATGGTGTGGAATCGCTGGCTTTGCAGTGCGATACAATCGAGCTTCAGCACACCATTGCCAGAAAAGGCACCACCCGACTCGTCAATATCAAGGTTGGAGGCGAGAAAGAAGCGCGTAGGGTTTTCATCCGTGAAATACAGCGCGACGCCCTCACCGGCATGCTAATCCACGTTGACCTCTACCAGATTAACAAAGCGGAGAAGATCAAAGTGGCGTTGCCCATCATTTTTGTGGGAACCGCGCCTGCTCTCAAGCAGAAGAACAATATTATCGAGCACATTATCAACGAACTCGACGTAGAGAGCCTGCCAGATGACCTTCCTCCTCAGATAGAAATCGACCTGAGTGTTCTGGCCGAAGTCAATCACTCCATCTCTGTACGTGATATAAAACTCAAGCCGGGGGTCACTATTGTGGCACCCCCCGATCAGCTCATCGTAAAGATCACCCAGGTAGCTGAAGAGAAAGAGGAAGTCGTTGTCCCAACCGCCGAGGCTATCGCCGCAACCGCAGAAGCCGCTGGCAAAACCGAGGAGGCTGCCACAGGAGAAGCCAAACCCGAGGGCAAATCCGAAAAGAAGTAGGAATAACCGACACAATCTTTCTTTTACACCAATTTTTGTTTATCCAGGTCGCAGGTTGAAAATCGCTTCAGGAAGGTGGCTCGAGTCGAGCCACCTTCCCTTTTGTTTGTGTTATAATCCCTAACGTGTTAATAGATTCTCACACGCACGTTTTCCCGCCCGGGATAATACGCAACCGTGATCGATACCTCTATGCCGACAAGGGTTTTTCTGCCCTCTACAGCCGACCTTCGGCCAGGCTTTCCACCGCAGACGAACTGGTTGACAGTATGGACAAGCTTGGCATAGACATGTCAGTGATCTGCGGCTTCGACTGGACCCAGCAGGAAATCCGAAAAGAAAGCAACGACTACATCATCGATTGTATTGCTCGTTATCCTAAACGTATTATAGGCTTGGCCATGCTAAGACCAGAAACCGGGGATTCCGCCCTTTACGAACTAGAACGCTGTGTCAAAAATGGAGCCTTGGGCATTGGAGAGTTAAGACCGCCAAATGCCAGTCTTGACATATCCATCGACAGCCCATGGACACCCATAGTCAAATTCCTAACCGAACGCAGCCT
>CAZUXO010000308.1:0-6154 GCA_964624325.1 uncultured Dehalococcoidales bacterium | reverse complement strand
ACTTCTGGTCAGTGCCTCCGAACTCCATGTCGGATTCTATCTTAACCGAATCATAAGCCTGTAATAGGGGGTACATGAACTCGGTGAGCGTAATGGGACGTCCTGCCGTGAAGCGCTTATTGAAGTCTTCGCGGGCTAGGAACTGGGCGATCGTGAAGCGACTGGTGAGGCATAAAACATCGGTCAATGAAAACTTGCCGAACCATTCACTCTGCCAGCGCACCTCGGTGCGGCTACGATCCACGATTTTGAAGAACTGCTGCATGTAAGTCTCGGCGTTGGCCTTCACCTGTTCGTAGGTGAGCATAGGGCGGGTGATGCTCACTCCGGTGGGGTCGCCAATCTGGGCAGTCCAGTCCCCCACGATGAGTATTACTTGGTGCCCCAACTCCTGAAACTGGCGCAATTTGCGTAGACCTACCATATGCCCCAGATGTATGTCAGGGGAAGAAGGGTCGAAGCCTTCCTTGAGGCGCAGCTTATCTCCCTTGTTGAGGCGCGCTATCAGTTCCTTTTCTACGATTATCTCGGCCACGCCGCGCCTGAGCAGGCGCGTAAAATCGATACTTTTTTCCATAGTTATTTCCGGGCTAAAGCCGGCATCTCCTCATTTGCCAAAGTGTCTTTGCGAGTTATCGCCTCTGGTGGTGTCCGCGGCATGTTTACAATCCTGTCTTTGGGGATCCGCAAGAACAAATACTACTCATGCTTTATCCAGCCTCTCTTTGACTGCAATAATATCTCTGGATATCTGAGCTTTGAGCTTTTCGGCGTCAGAAAACTTTTGTTCCCCACGAAGCCTCTCAATTATATCAATTTTCAGGTTGTGTCGGTACAGGTTGCCAGTGAAGTCAAGCACGTGTACCTCCACAATGCGCTCCACACCTCTGAAGGTGGGCCGGTGGCCTATGAAGGTTGCGGCGGGCGTTGTTGTGCCATCAAAATGAGCTAGGGTTGCGTATATTCCGTCGGACGGTAATGACTGGTGCGGGTCAAGGTCGAGGTTGGCGGTTGGGAAGCCCAGTTCCGTTCCGCGCCCCTCGCCCGCGATAACGCTGCCCTCCAGACTGAAAGGTCGCCCAAGCATGGTATTAGCTTTTCCGATGTCTCCTCCTGCCAGGGCTTGGCGGATAGCTGTGCTAGATATAACTTCACCATTAAATTTGACAGGACCCACTACCTCTGTGGTAAATCCAAGCTTTTTACCCAGATGGTGCAGCGTTTCTAACGAGCCCTCGCGGTGGTGCCCCAGTGCGAAGTCCCATCCCAGTATCATGCCCTGCATTTTCAGGTAGTGCTGAAGCAAGAGAACAAAGGGCTGCGCCCCCAATTCTGCCAGTTCGTGGGAAAATGTGAGCGTTATGACTATGTCGACACCCATTTCTTTTATGAGGCGGATGCGCTCGGTCAGGCTGGTGAGTGAAGGCACCACCTGGCCGGGTTCAAGGAAAGCCATGGGGTGCTGCCTGAAGGTGATGACAGCGCTGAGCAGGTTTTTGGCTTTGGATTGATTCACCAGCTCCTGGATGAGTGTGCGGTGCCCGAGGTGTAGCCCGTCAAAGACTCCTATAGAGACGAGCGTGCTTCGCGTAGGGACTAGGCTGCTGATCTCTTTTTCTATCGTCGTAACCATATATCTAATGCTAAATGCTGAAGTCGTGTTTGCGGAAGATCACATTCGATGCCGCGCTACATGCTATGAAAGTGGATGTGAAGATAATAACCGCCGTACCGTCTAGATCTCCGGATCGCACAGCCTGCACCGTGTTGTAGGGGTGTAAGAAAGAGATTTCAGCCAGCAATCTGAAACTGTGGCTTAGCAAGGGTACGATAAAGTTGATGGCATACATTGCGGCGGTGACCACGCCTGAGGCCGCCAGCACCTTGCGTGGTTCGACAAAGCCGAATACTTCCCCCTGTTCTACAAAAATATCGAGGGTTTCTATGCCTCGCACTTTACAGTAGTATTTGGTTAGTTTTGTTATCTTGATGACAGCCACAGTTTTCCTCACAGGTAACCAAAGATGGATTGGCTGATTGGTAAATGGCGATTATTATAGCCTTGTTATCCAGAGGTGTAAAGAAGTATTCCTAGACTTTGTTCAATTAATCTTTGTAACCTGCCATAGGATGATACTGCAGACCTGGCCTAAAGATTACTGTGCTACTGCCAAACTCATTCCAAAATTGTTGAATATAGTAGAGTTGTGGTTATTCTAGTCACCATGAGTAATTCGGTCGGTATTTTTCCGGTCAGGCACGAAATATTGTATTGAGAAGGGTTTAAAAGGCGGATTAGGAAAAATTGTTGACACGTCCTAATAGGTATGGTATGATTCTTGATTGCTTATGACTTCCGTCTATTCGTCTTTTCATTTCCATTCCATCCGCGAAGTTATTCGGTTGTAGAAATACGACCAAATTTTGCCTCTTTTCCCCGCAGGTTTATTTTAAGGAGTGAGAGTCTTTGGAACATGCAATTTTTCCCGTCGGAACCAGGGCACCTTTGCCGCATCAATCCTATGCGCACATCTCTCAAGTGGTCGAAGTCCCCAATCTCATTAACCTTCAGCTGGCATCTTTTCAATGGCTGCAGGAGGACGGTATCAAGCAACTTCTGGAGGAGCTCTCCCCGATTAAGGACTTTACCGGGAATCGTCTGGAACTCAGTTTCGTTGATTATGAGTTTCGGGATCCCAGGCTCTCCGAGCAGGAGTGCGAACAGCGTGACCAAACCTATTCGATAACCTTGTACGTCAAGGCGCGCCTCTTGGTGAAGGGCACTGGAGAAATAAAAGAACCCTTCGATCTCTTTTTCGGCGATATGCCTATGATGACTGCCCAGGGCACATATATTACTAGTGGCACCGAGCGCGTCATTGTGAGCCAGTTGCTCCGTTCGCCAGGGGTATACTTCACCGTGGCCGAGGATCCTGTAAGTGGGCGGCGCATGTGTAATGCCAACCTCATTCCCAGTCGAGGTGCATGGTTGGATTTTGAGACCAGCACGCGTGACGTCATTTCCGTCAAAATCGATGGCAAACGAAAGATACCTATTACCACTTTGCTACGTGCTATTGGCTTTGCCTCTGATGATGAACTGCTTTCCATGTTCTCTGGCGAAGATAACTCTCCAGATCACCAATTTATAAAGTCCACGATTGATCGCGATCCATCCATACGCGACGAAAATGCTGCTTTGATGGATATTTACCGCAAGGTACGACCTGGAGACCCACCGAACCTTGAGAATGCCAAGAAAATGCTGCAGAATATGTTTTTCAATCCGGAGCATTACGACCTTGGTTTGGTCGGGCGTTACAAGCTTAATCGCAGGCTGGGATTACAACCGCAAGCTGAGGGGGAAGGTCGCGCCCTCACGCGGGAAGATATGGCTGAGATCGTTCGTCATATTATTATGGTGAACAACGGTCAAGACCATTCGGATGATATTGACCATCTGGGGAATCGTCGAATCCGCACCGTTGGCGAGTTGATACAAAACCAGTTCCGGCTGGGTTTGATGAGACTGGAAAGGGTCGCTCGTGAGCGCATGAGCATACTTTCGGCCGAGGCCCTGACGCCGGGCGCACTTGTGAATATACGTCCGGTCGTATCAGCGGTGCGCGAGTTTTTCGGGGGATCCCAACTTTCACAGTTCATGGATCAGACGAACCCTCTTGCTGAGTTGACACACAAGCGGCGCCTTTCGGCTATGGGACCAGGAGGCCTTTCGCGTGAGCGCGCCGGATTCGACGTTCGTGACGTTCATTTCTCACATTACGGACGCATTTGCCCTATTGAAACGCCCGAAGGACCCAACATTGGCCTTATTGGCTCACTGGCCACCTATGGCCGTATCAACCGATACGGTTTTATCGAGACTCCCTATCGCAAAGTGAAGAGTGAACTGGATACTCATTGCGCAGAGTTGGTTGGACGCAAACCCCTTGAAGATGTCAAAGATAGCAAGGGCAAAGTAGTGCTCGAAGCCGGCGTAATCGTCACAAAAGAAGCGTTGATAAAAGTGAGTAAACTTGCTGCCCGCGCCGTCAAGGTCACGCCATTCGTATCTGTCGAGGCAGAGTACATGCAGGCAGACACTGAGGATAAATACAGCATAGCCCAGGCTAACGCCAAGCTTGATGGGATGGGGGAGTTCACCGAAGAGCATGTGGAGGCACGTTTTGCCGACCAGTATCTTTTTCTGCCACCATCGAAGATAGAGTACATGGATGTTTCCCCTAAGCAGATATTCAGCGTTGCTGCCTCTCTCATCCCCTTTTTGGAGCACGATGATGCTAACCGCGCATTGATGGGCGCCAATATGCAGCGCCAAGGCGTTCCCCTGGTATTACCTGAGTCACCAATGGTGGCTACAGGAATGGAAACCGAAGCCGCTCGTTACAGCGGGCAAGTTCTATTTAGCAAAACAGAAGGTAATATCGCCTCAGTTACCAGTTCCGAGATAACTATTACGACCAAAGACGGCCGGGATGAAGTATATCCGCTCAAAAAATTTGTGCGCACCAATCAAGGCACATGCATTAATCAGCGACCGATTGTGAGCAAAGGCGATAAGGTCGCAGCTGGTCAGGTGCTGGCCGATAGTTCAGCCACTGAACGTGGTGAACTTGCTTTGGGTCAGAACGTGGTAGCAGCCTTTATGAGCTGGGGTGGATATAACTACGAAGACGCTATCATCGTAAGTGACCGGTTGTTGGAACGCGATAAATTTACCTCTATTCATATCTCAAAACATGAAGTGGAAGCTCGCGATACCAAACTTGGCCCTGAAGAAATTACACGCGATATACCCAATGTAGGGGAAGAGAACCTGCGCGAGCTCGACGAATTGGGAATTATACGAGTTGGGGCTGAAGTCGAGCCAGGCGACATCCTTGTGGGCAAGATCACTCCTAAAGGAGAGACTGAGCTTTCCGCTGAAGAAAAGTTACTGCGTGCCATATTTGGCGAAAAAGCCCGCGAGGTAAAGGATACTTCTCTGCGCGTCCCGCATGGAGAATCTGGCAAGGTTATCAACGTGCGCATTTTTTCGCGTGAGGACGGTGATGAGTTGCCCGTCCGTGTTCACAAGTGGGTTCAGGTATGGGTTGCGCAAAAGCGCAAGATTT
Organism: uncultured Dehalococcoidales bacterium; assembly: GCA_964624325.1. Taxonomy (GTDB): domain Bacteria; phylum Chloroflexota; class Dehalococcoidia; order Dehalococcoidales; family UBA1222; genus SURF-27. The sequence goes on along the minus strand of CAZUXO010000308.1, from coordinate 1,019 downwards.
CAGTGGGCGACAAGCTGGCTGGTCGACATGGCAACAAAGGTGTTATTTCCATTGTGGCACCTGTTGAAGATATGCCCTATCTGCCTGACGGGACACCAGTTGATATTGTCCTTAATCCCATCGGCGTGCCATCGCGTATGAACTTGGGACAGATATTGGAGACGCATTTGGGTTGGGTGGGACAACTTTTGGGGTTCAAAGCGGTTACCCCGGTATTCGATGGCGCAACTGACGTAGATATAGAGGATGGACTGGCGCGCGTCTGGATGGCCCAGCAGGCCGGGGCGGTTAACCTGGATTCAGACAACCAGCATACGTCTTTTGATATGGTCAAGACCAAACTGTGGATCAAAAGTAAGGGTTTTGATGGCGAAAAAGTCTTCGACCGCGAGCACATGGGGGAAGCAAGAATTATCTGTTTAAAACTTTGGTTGGATGCGCAAGGTGTAGCCAGCCATAAACTGGGCATTAAGGAATTGGAAAAACAAGTGCGTCAGATAAGTGAGGAAAAGAATTTGCCCTCTCCCATAGGTGGCAAGGTGCAACTTCGGGACGGGCGTACGGGCGATCTCTTCGACCAACCAGTGACCGTGGGCAACATATATATGATGAAACTCATACATTTGGTGGAAGACAAGGTCCATGCCCGCGCCACCGGCCCCTATTCACTTATCTCTCAACAGCCGCTGGGAGGAAAAGCACAGTTCGGGGGACAGCGTTTCGGCGAAATGGAAGTCTGGTCGCTCGAGGCATATGGAGCAGCCCATAACCTGCAGGAGATGCTAACTACCAAGTCCGATGATGTTACTGGTCGATCCAAAACCTATGAAGCCATCGTCAAGGGTGATGATATCATGCCTCCAAGTGTGCCCGAGTACTTCAAGGTTTTGGCGAAAAAGTTGCAGAGTCCTTGGCTTTCGGTTGAGGTTATTAACGAGGAAGAAAAGGCTGTCTCGGCTGATAAAATCAAGGAGGCTAGCGAATCTGAAAGGGGTCTTCCAACTCTTGATGGCGCCGAG
>CAZUXO010000307.1:0-6481 GCA_964624325.1 uncultured Dehalococcoidales bacterium | reverse complement strand
TTCGGCCTTCTAATGCTTTCGCTTGTTCTGCTTTCAGCTTCAAAAATGATGGTACTGGCTGGGTTGATCTGGTTGGCGATTGACATAATGCTGGTTGTCGCGCAAGACCTGATATTCTTCGGTCGCATGTTCCCCGGCTATGCGACCTATCGCCACGAAACGCCGATGTTGATCCCCACCTGGCGGAGTCTCGCTACATATTCGACAGATTTTGTTTTAAATAGGCTTGAGTTCAAAGTAACAGGGAGGAAAATATCATGAACAAAAATACAGTAGCGGAACTATTCTCACAGGGCAAGTATGATGAAGTATGGAAAAGATGTTGCGGGTTCCTTGATTTGAGCATGGCTGATTTTATGCGCATCCAAAAACGCTTGCTCATGGAGCAAATCAGCCTGCTGAAGCAATGCGAACTCGGGCAGCGCATAATGGACGGCGCCAGTCCTGACTCTGTAGAGGAGTTTCGCGAAAATGTGCCGCTGACCACGTATGCTGACTATGCGCCTTACCTGCTCAAACGTCGTATGGACGTGCTGCCCAGGAAGCCTCTGTTGTGGCAATATACGTCAGGCAAATCTGGCGAGTATGCCTATCGCTGGGCTCCCATCACCGCCCGTGCATTTGATGAGATAGAGCCACTGGTATTCGCCATGATGATTTTGGCATCTGCCAAAAAACGCGGCGACGTCAACTTGCACAAGAAAGATCGGGTACTCTACAGCATGGCACCTCCGCCATATGCCACCGGAACGATTGTACGTGCTTTCCCTCACGAGTTATTTACTATGTTGCCTCCCGTAACAGAAGCCGAAAGAATGCCTTTCGAGGAGCGCATGAAAAAAGGTTTTGATATGGCCCTTTCCGAAGGACTGGATATGTCAATCTGTATGTCCAGTGTGGCAGTAGCCATTGGTCAGCGTTTTAGTCGCCATGCGCACGAAAATAAAAAAGCCAAAAGTTGGCTAAAAAAGGATCCCAGAACCGTCGCAAGACTTGTGCGCGGCATGATAAAAGCGAAGTTGAACCGGCGCGCGCTGTTGCCTCGTGATTTGTGGAAACTTAAAGGTTTAGTCACTTTTGGTATCGATGGCGAGGTGTTCCGCGAAAAAATCAAGGATATGTGGGGTTGTTATCCTTTGGATTTCCATGGCTGTACCGAAGCGCCCATTTTAGCCATGCAGGCCTGGGATCATAGCGGAATGACCTTTGTCCCGCACCTGAACTTTTTCGAGTTCATACCAGAGAAAGATGCATTGCTTTCGCGCGAAGACGTCACTTTCAAGCCCCGTACTCTTCTTATGAATGAGCTTGAACCCGGCAACTACGAATTAGTAATAACCAGTTTGCATGGCGGTCCGTTTATGCGGTATCGCCTGGGACACATGGTCAAGATAATGTCGAAACGCAATGATAATTTAAATATAGACATACCCCAGATGAATTTTATGGCACGTTTGGATGATCAGATAGACATTGCTGGCTTTACCCGACTAGGTGAAAAAATCATCTGGAGAGCTCTGGAAAACAGTGGCCTCGAATATGTGGATTGGGTGGCAAAGAAGGAAGTACGGGAGAAACCAATACTTCACCTGTATGTCGAGTTAAAAGGAGATGATCGCAATAGGACTGTCGGAGAAATCGCCGAATTGATTCATGAGGAGCTCAAACTTCTCGATACTCCCTATGCCGAACTAGAGTCCTTTACCGGCCTGCGTCCGCTTATGATATCTTTGCTTCCTGAAGGCGCTTTCAAAACCTATGAATTGCGCCAGAAAGCGGCCGGTGTTGATATCACTCATATGAAACCTTCTCATATCGAACCTTCACCTGATACTATAGATTTTTTAACGAAAACGACTACTTCGGTAAGAGTGCATAGCGAAGCAACTGTAAAAGCGCAGTAACAGATCTGAATCATGAGTATAGGGAGGGGAATTTTTTTCCCCTCCCTATACTTTATCCACTGTTGACAAAATATTAAGCCGTCAGCATAATAGTTTCACGGAAAAGTATAAACAAGAATCAAGCATAGTTAGAGTAAACAAGTCAAGAGGAGGGACCTTCGCTTGAATCTGTTTGCACTAATACCGCTTATCACCTCATTTTTTTATCTTGTTCTGTTGGCTTTTGCGCTTCAGCGGGCAAATACTCGCATTGGTAAAACATTTGCCTACTATCTGACTGTGGCTGCATTCTGGAGCTTTACCTCCTTCATGATGCACCTTAATGCTTCGCCACATTTCACCATGATCTGGAACGAAATATTAGTAATAGCACTTATCTGGACACTTTTGGCTTATTTTCATTTCACACTTGACTATACCGATAATCGCACAAAATGGCCACTTTTTATTGCATACTCTTTTTTAGCGCTAATTGCATTATTATCCCTTACCGGGCGCGTAATAGAGTACTCCTACGTAGAAAATGGTCTTTTTTATCATGAGCTTTACCCCATAGCACTTTATTTTATCGGAGTGGTGGGTCTTGCCTTCAGCGCAATGGTAATCATTCGCCTTGTCATCAAATACCGCCGTTCGATCGACCCCAAAGACCGCAACCGCAGCATGTATCTTTTCGTAGGATGGGGCATTTTGGTGCTGCTAACTTACACCAATTTTATCCCAGGCCTGGCAAATTATCCGATGGATCACGTCGGTAACCTAATCAATGCCTTAATCATAAGTTATGCCATCTCTCAGTATCGCCTGCTCGATGTGAAATTCCTTGCCAGAACTGGATTAGCGTACGTTGTATCGATGGTTTTTGTCAGCGCAGTGTGCGTAGGAACTATCCTTTTGGTGTTACGGTTTTTTCCTGACCAAACTGAAGGTAGCATTGTGCTATTTGTATCCGTCATTGTCATTTTGCTTATCGCCATTTTCCGGCCGCTACACCGCGTTATACAAAGAATAATTGATCGCCTGTTTTATCCACAAACTTACAAGTATAGAGACGCTTTGATGGGCTTCAGTGCCAAAATGAGTTATATTTTGGACTTGAAAGAACTGGCACTCGAGTTGCTTCCTACCCTGTGTAAAGCACTTGACGCCAGTTGGGCTGGTATGTTGCTTCAAAACAATGAAAGTGGAGATTTTTCACTCAAGTATGTTCACCCTGAAACCCTTTCACAAACTGAATTCAACCTTAGCGCCGATAGTTTGATTATCTCATGGCTTGATAAGAATGATCAGGCGTTGGACCCGAAACATATAGAAAGTATCCCGGAGTTCCGTGGACTTTGGCAGGCTGAGAAGGAACAGCTTACCAATAGCGGTCTTGGTATTCTATACCCAATGAAAAGTCGTGATCATATGGTATGCATTCTGGCTTTAGGGCAAAAAAATGTTTCGCGCATTTACTCGCACGAAGATCTCGATTTGATAAGGGCCATGGCCAATCAGGCCGGGATCATAATTGAAAACGCACAGCTATTTACCCAGGCTAACACCAGGGCCACCACTGATGAGCTTACAGGGCTGTATAACCACAGGCATTTTCACGAAAGGTTGGAGCAAGAAATTGCACGCGGCTCGCGCTTTGGGAATACTTTTTCGCTTATTTTAATGGATATTGATCTTTTTAAATCTTACAACGATATCTATGGTCACCTTGCCGGAGACCAGATATTGCGACGGGTAGGTCATTATCTGACGAGTTCTATGCGTAATATCGATATGGCCTTCCGGTATGGCGGAGAAGAATTTACCATTATTTTGCCTGAGGCCAGAATGGATGATGCTTATAAAGTGGCCGAACGTTTGCGAAAAGGCATCGAAGCGAAGAGCAGTTCGCGTTCAATGCCCATTACCATGAGCGTTGGAGTGGCTAACTGGCCCAATGACGGTGTGATGAAGGAAGAAATAATAGGTAGAGCCGATGCCGCACTATACCGCGCCAAGAAGTTGGGACGCAACCGCACGTGCATTTCTTCGGAAGTTGAAAATGTAGGGACAACTTTGATTAGTAATGAAATGGAAGGGCAGCCCAAAGCTCTAAGTATTATATATGCGCTGGCGGCTACCGTTGATGCTAAAGATAGTTATACTTATGGACATTCACGCAAAGTTAGTGATTACGCCGTTATGATGGCTGAAGCAATGCATCTATCCACCGAAAAAATTGCTGTATTAAGAGCTGCCGGTCTGCTACACGACATTGGAAAACTTGGTGTGCCTGATTCAATATTGACCAAAAAATCGGCACTTACTGCTGAAGAATGGAACCCTATTCGTACGCATCCTGAACTTGGCGTTGATATTCTTAAGCATGTTATTGACCTGGTTAATTGTTTGCCGGCCATACAGCACCATCATGAGCATTTCGATGGCTCCGGCTATCCCGGGGGATTAACCGCTGTAGCTATTCCCATGGAAGCCCGCATTCTTTCTGTTGTAGACGCTTACGATGCCATGACCTCTCCTCGCTCCTACCGCACCCAACTAACTTTGGAGGATGCGCTCCTGGAGCTTCGGCGATGTTCGGGTACGCAGTTTGACCCGGAACTTGTTGAGAAGTTCTGCTCCGTGATGCAACAGAACTTGTTGAAAACCCGGGAGCAAGCAGAGCCCTAAAAAATCGCTGAAAAGGGTATCAGCTAAAACATAAACCGGATCAACAAATGATAAAACGAATTGTAGTCTCCAGCGACCACGCCGGGTTTGACCTGAAGAATCATTTAAAACCTTTTATCGAGAACCTGGGGTACCAGATTGAAGATATTGGCACATTTTCCAAAGAACCGGTTGATTATCCTGAATACACATATCGAGCGGCTATGAGAGTGGTATCAGGAGACTGCGAACGAGGCATCATTTTCTGCGGTACAGGTCAGGGTGATGCCATTGTGGCCAACAAAGTACCCGGGATTCGGGCAGCACTTTGCTGGAATGAGTTCACAGCACGCATGAGTCGTGCCCACAATGATTCCAACGTTCTGGTACTGGGTGGATGGGTAACCGGTACCAAGTTAGCTGAAGAAATATTGCGTGTTTGGCTGTCAACGCCATTTGATGGCGACAGGCACGAACGGCGTGTTAAACAGATTACCGACATTGAAAAACAAATGATGCTCAGGCGCGGCAAAATATATGACATAACCCAGACTATTAGCCCTGAGATGCTGTCCTGGCCTGAAGATAGTCCCGTGAGTTTCAATAACACAGAGTTAGAGGGGGTAGCTAGCCTGACCCGCCTTGATATGAGCGCCCACACAGGAACCCATATTGATGCACCGGCACATATCATCTGCGGCGGCAAAGGTATTGACGAGATAGACATCGAACAGCTATCGGGACTGGCTTCGGTGTTCGATTTATCAAATGCAAAGATAATCGACCGTGTACTCCTTTCCGGATTAAATCTTGCCGGGGTATCGCGTTTGCTGCTCAAGACCAGTAACTCAGATTTGTTAAATGAACCTGATTTTAACCAAGAATATGTGTCACTGACAACGGACGCAGCCGAATATCTTGTTGAACAGGGTATCAGGCTTTTGGCGCTAGACTACCTTTCGGTGGATGAATTCTCCTCTAGCCTGTATCCCGTTCACCAAATTCTCCTAAATGCCGGGGTTGTGATAGTAGAAAGCGTCAATCTAAGCGAAGTACCCGCCGGAGATTACGAAATTCTGTGCTTACCTTTGAAAATAAAGGGGTGCGATGGAGCACCGGCAAGGGTTATTTTAAGGACAATATGAAGAGCCTGCTTAACCGGATTGTTCCCGCTGTTTTGACTGATAACCCGGCTGTTTTGGTAGGAATGCTGAATAGTGCCGCATGTTTCACCGATTGGGTGCAGATCGACATCATGGACGGACTGTTTGTGCCTTCTTTCAGCATAACCAGCCGAGATATCGCAAGATCTGCAGTGAAAACAGGTTGGGAAGCGCATCTGATGGTAAACAACCCCGAAAGCATTATTGAAGAATTCAAAACCGCAGGGGCCAGCCGCATAGTGGTTCATTACGAGGCTGTAAGAGAAAAGGTCACCGACGTCATCGAGAAAATATCCAGCCTGGGCATGAGCACCGGCCTGGCGCTTAACCCGGAAACTCCAATCACGGTGTTAAATGAAAATCTGGTTAACCGGCTGGAAAGTGTGTTGTTTTTAGCCGTTCATCCCGGGTTTTATGGTGCCAAATTTATACCTGAAGTTCTGGAGAAAATCGCATTATTTCGCCGTTTATACCCGCATATCACAATTGGCATAGACGGTGGTATTAAAGCCAACAATATTGCTCAGGTAGCCAACTCGGATATAAATGAAATTTGCGTAGGTAGTGCCATATTTGCTCAACCTGACCCTGCCTCTAGCTTCAAAGAGCTAACCAGGTTGGCGCGTATCGGTTGGGGTAATTCGACAGTCTATTAATCAGCATCCAGGAGCCGCATGGTTTCTGTTACAAGCCTCTGATCAGTTATCCGAAACTTATCGTAAAGTACCTTAGCGGGAGCCGGCGCTCCGGAATGACCTATGCCGC
>CAZUXO010000306.1:0-6110 GCA_964624325.1 uncultured Dehalococcoidales bacterium | reverse complement strand
ATCCTGCTACTCCTGCCACAAATCTGACGACAAACATGCCGGTGCTCAGGGCACCAACTGTGCCTCCTGCCACACCACATCTACCTGGGCCGGTTCCACCAGCATTGATCATTCCAAGACGGCCTATGCCTTAACCGGTGCTCATACATCCGCCGCATGTGCTTCATGCCATGTCGGCGGAGTCTACAAGGGCACTCCTACCTCCTGCTACTCCTGCCACAGGTCTGATGACAAACATGCCGGTGCTCAGGGCACCAACTGTGCCTCCTGCCACAATACAACGAATTGGACCATTGCCACCACATCTACGTTCAACCATAGCAAGACCATATACCCTTTGACCGGCAAGCACACCAGCGTAGCTTGTGCTTCATGCCACATCGGAGGTAATTACACAACCGTACCTACCGCTTGTGTCTCCTGCCATAAACGCCCCAGTGATCATACGAAAACCGCCCAACTCGCTGCCTGTAATGCCTCTGGTTGTCATACTACCAGCACCTGGGACAAATAGCGGGCAGGTTGAAACCGGACGCTAATCGTTCGACATCGTTTCCTTTGGCGAATACAATAATAAGGTTTTTGTATTTTGCCAGGAAATCCATTGATTGGTGTTACGGATGTAACTATAATGTTGGTCTAAGGTGTTTATGGTTTGAATACCAGGCTGTGCCACGGGTTGGATGCTCAGTTCGACAGAATACAGGGGCAGCAGACAAATAATAACCAGGTCTTTCACTACGACACTTAGAAACAATAGTTGACCGGGTGGTTAATCAGACAAAAGAAATATAAACAACCTGGAAGCAATATTTAGGGAGGTTCTATGACAACCAGTGAAGGCAGTGTGCTAGTAGTCGATGACATGATTGAATCTGCCGAGCTGTTAGTGGATATCCTGGTTAATGCCGGCTATAGCGTGCAATCGGCAGAAAACGGCAAGCAGGCAATAGCACTTGTTGAAACTAACCCGCCGGAACTGGTGCTGTTAGATATTCATATGCCTGTTATGAATGGTTTTGAAGTGTTCCGCTGGATGAAGGCCCGCGACGAAAGCCGCAATATTCCGGTCATTTTTCTGAGCGCCTATATGGAAACCGAGGTACGCGTGGAAGGGTTGAAGATGGGGGCTGTGGACTATATTTCCAAACCATGCAGCCGGGAAGAATTATTGGCGCGTGTGCGTGTTCACATGGAACTCTACCGCATGCGCATCCGCCTGGAGCAACAAAACACCGAATTGAAGTCGGTTAATGCGCAGTTGCAACAGGCTCTGGATAACGTCAAAACACTGCGCGGGCTCATTCCAATTTGCGCCAATTGCAAGAAAATACGCGACGATAAAGGCTACTGGCAGGGGGTGGACAAGTATATCGGGGAGCACACAGAAGCCAGACTCAGCCACGGCATTTGCCCGGATTGTTTCAGGGAGCTTTATCCGGAAATCCCGCCTAACGATGAGAGTGCAGGGAATTAATAAGGTTCATCCTTGAAGCGCTGAGTCGTTATCAGGCAAGAGGCGGCCGAATCACCGGCAACCTCCTTTCCGGCATATGCTTAAAAAGTGCCAGCTTAATGCTTGGGCAATTAAACAACAAAACGCAGCTTTCCATGCGTGCGCACCATTATCTGATCCCTTTATCAGGCATGGCTGTTTGTAGCGCAGATCAAGTTCTATCCAGCCTGATAGTTGGCTTTGCCCCTGGCCAGATTGACAATCAATTTTATCAGCCTGACCAAAATGCCTATGCCAATGCCGAATGAAACGAGTATGAGGCTTATGGTCACTGCCGCATGAGTGATTTCGGCAGCCATGGAGTCTGGTAACTGGCTGAAGTCGAACGGGAATATGGTCAGCAGGGTCAGTACGGTGGCTAAAGCGAACACGTCCAGGATGATGTAGCCCAATTCACGGAGGATATAGTTATCGAAAATGATGAAAACGATGTGAGAGATGATGCTCAAAATAAGCGTCAGGGTGAGAATGGGCAGCCAAAGGTTGATATCATCAGTAAAGAAGGGATAGCTCGTCCATACAATCGTGCCATCAGCCGTTTCCCCGTTATAGAAAGCGATGTACTGGTTGAAGACGTTGAAAACAACCAGCGCCACCATGCTGAAAGCTATGGCAAAGGCCGAGGCAATTATTCTGCCGATCCTCCCATGGTGCGGAGATAAATTGCGGCTGATTCTCCTGCCAATATCCTGGCCTGTAGACGGGGTTGATGCGGTTTGAGAAGGTGCGGGGGTTGCTTCAAATGTATCTGGCATATTGCGCCAGGCCCAGTTCTCGGCGATATCCCCGACTACAGGAAGTTTGTATAACTCGCCCTGGTAGGCTTTTACCATCAGGACCACCCAGAATACGAGGCTAAAAGCGCCCACCAATCCGGTGATTATGCCACCTGTTCCGGGTATCCAGCCAAAAACCATTGAGATAAGGTTAAGGGTGCCAAAAACAATAATCGATTGCGCCGCGTGGAAACGGACAAATCTGCTCTTCTCTTCCAGTACCAGAAAAATGATGCCGCTGATCCAGCCGCCAACGTAGCACAGCAATCCTGCCACGTTGGGGTTCAACTTATCAAGCGGACTGGTTTTGGTCTCGGACTGACTTCGTATTGGCTGTGCTTGAGCCTCAAGCCTGGCTTTTTCCTCTTCGTAGATCTGGCGTCTTTCTTCAGGCGTCAAAGACATGTAAAACCTCCTTCATGGCAGGCCAAAGAAGTAGTTTGAAGTGTCAGGGCAACAGGGTTCCCTTTCTGAACAAATACATTCAGGTTTAAAAGCTCGGTGACCCCGGCAACGTTGTGATTTTCAAGGAACATCAACGTAGTATAGTCTGAAGAATCCCTGCTTTTCAAGAGGGCTATTGCGTTTAACCTGAAAATTTAAGACTGCTTTAATGTTCCTCTAATCCCTATCTAATCCGCAAGAGTTAGTATCTGAGTAGATAGTCTGGTTTTAAGGAAATAATCAAAAGGAGAAAATATGAAAAAAGTTTTTGTTGCCGCTGCTCTTGTCGGTCTATTGGTGCTGGCTGTTCCCAGTGGCGTATCCGCCGCACCTAGCGAGAATGCTTCTCACGTTGCCAAATGCGCAACCGGGATGGGTGGGCAAGAAGTTGCTGCCTGCGCGCAGGCGATGGAAAAAGGCGTTTCAGCCTGTGCCAAAGGCCTTGATACCTGTTCCATGCCGTAGTGGTACACTCTATGGCAGGGGATAACCAATAAAAAAGGAGAATAACATATGATGTGGCAATACGGGTTTAACAACGGGGGATATCACATGGGGGGTGCTATTTTTATGATGCTATTTTGGGTGGTCGTAATAGGCCTGATCATTTGGGGAGCTATGCGAATGGGCCGGCACGCGCATGGTGCCTGCGGACACGGCGAACATCAGGGCAGTAATGCCCTGCAAATTGCCAAAGAGAGATACGCAAAGGGTGAAATCAACGAGAAAGAGTTTGAACTGATAAAGAAAAACTTATCCTGATATCAGTAGTGTAAACGAGAAAAAAGGGGGTCGCACGCGGACAACCCCCTTTTTTTTTACCATGAAGGGAAAGCCGGGTCAGTGCTGAAAAATCTCGTAAGATACGGTTTCATTCAAAGGTTTTCTCAGGAAGTCATGTCTTTCAGGTGAAGCCGCTGTGCCAGAAGCGTACCCGATACCCAGGATGTTTACGGGCTCGATATTTTCGGGCAGATTGAATTCCCGCTTTATTACATCCGGTTTGAACAAGCATATCCAGATGGTCCCCAACCCCAGCTCGGTGGCCTGCAGCATCATGTGATCCGTTACTATACTGGCATCGATATCGATCAAGTTTTTACCGTCAAACGGCCTCTTCCAGACGGAATTATGGTTGCCGCATATGATAATCACTAATGGTGCTCCGTAGACATTGGCAGCCAGCTTGATTTTCTCAAGACCGGAGTTCTCCTGAACCACGATGAGCTCCTGAGGTTGCCTGTTGGCTCCTGTGGGAGCCACCCTGCCAGCCTCTAAAATCGTATTCAGTTTCCCCTGTTCTACTTTTTGCGGGAGGAAATGCCGCACGGAATAGCGTTTTTTAGCCAGTTCCAGAAAAGTCATGATAGATACCTCACTTCTGACGGTTGTAGATGTCTTTAGCCTGATTATTACTTCGCACAGGTTATTAGGGGCTCCTGATTTCGATGATGGCATCACCGTTTTTGGCCAGAATGTATGAATTAAACTCAAGAGCTTCAGCGTCATGATTACGCTGTGAAATGGATAACACGCTGCATCGCTGTGGGTTTCTGGCTTTGGCCTGGGCAAGCGCCAGAGTACAAGGATGAGTTTTGGCGTTGTTGCTGAGACTCTGATACTCAAACTGCAAAAGTGCGGCCAACGCGTCAGATGGACCGCTCTCTACCTGTCTCAACCGGTTTATATTGGTCTTGAGCTTCACAACGTCAGGGGGCTTGAGGTACCTGGAAGGGTTGCGGATGATGTTGATGCTCTTGATCATTTGCAGGGAACGCAGCACCAGTTCTGATTCATGCAGGGGCGGGGTGGTCAGTACGACACCTTCGTTGTTGTAAGCAGCCAGAGACGCAGGTATTCCTTCGCGCGCCAGTGATATGGTAGCAACCACGATATCGTAAGCCAGTTTATCGGCTTGGTTGCTGTCACCCACCGTCAGGTTCGTCAGTAAAATGCCTGGCCTGCCATGGGACTCGGTAAACTCTTTGGATATCAGTTCGTTGAACTTGACGGAGTGTTTCCAGTCAATATTCTTCAGACTGTCTCCGGGATGATATTGCTGGTTGCCGTAGTATTCCACTCCACTCCTGAGGCCGAAAAGCGACTTGATGGCGGTGAGATTGAAAATGATGGGTAAATTACCCGCACCTGTACCAGTCAGATACTTTCTGGCGAGCCAGGCAGCATACCTGGCCCTGGGTATGACTAGCAGGGATAGTGGTTCTATCTCGAAACCGGTTTGTATCAACCCCCAGCGGTCGACGGCCTGCGCTTCGAGATTGATAATGGCCGGGCCGGAAAATGGCGGAGTAAATGAAAGTTTTAATGGCCATTTTAACTCTTGAAATGAGAAGGTATCCGGGGCTACCTTCAGCCAGTCATGGGGGGACTTTATAAATAGGGACCCTCCGGCCGTGGTCAAAGAATTGAGCTGGATTTGCACATGGGCTGGCTTGCCGACGATGCATCTTAATTGAAGCTGTTCACAACCTACCGGTTTGACGGGGAAATGCCTCCTGGAATACATACTGACGGTACTGAAGTAGATGGCGGCAATCGCATCTGACAGAATGAGAACCATGTTCCCCAGCAGCAATGCGACGATTAGCACACCCAAAATGGTTGCGAGCAGTGTCAAACCAAGAGTCGTTAATCCTCGTGTCTGTTCGACTCCTTTTAGAGTGATGGTTTCGGCATTCTCTTCCAGCGCGTGGTTGAATACCGCCAGGGCCGGTAGAGAAACAACCAGACTCAACCACAGACCGAGTACCGGACTAAAGAGCAGGGCAAGCGCATATAGCATGAATAATTTGGTCATAACGTCAGTATTCGGGGAAAAGCGCCAGCGCCAGGTTGCTATATACCAGACAAGTAAAAGCACGGGAACAAATGAGAATGCAACGGGAGACAATATCGCGGCCACCAGAAGTGCTCCGGCCACGTACAGTTTTAAAAACAGGAAAATGAGGCGACTGACTAATCTCATGCTGTCAATTTGGGTACGGGTGTTTTTTCCAGTGTTCTGTGCAGAATCATCCGGGGCGAAATATCGTCCATTTCGGCTTCAGGCTTGACCCTGATCCTGTGCTCAATGGCTGAACAGGCGAGTCCCTTGATATCATCCGGGATGACATAATCACGCCCGTCAAATAAAGCCAGAACGCGAGCGCATTTGTACAGTGCGATACTGGCCCTGGGGCTGGGCCCCCACAGAACATCAGGGTCAGAACGCAGCGAGTCGATTATCGAAACAATATATCTCGATACCTCGGGCGAAACATGCACCTGTTTGGCTGTTTCGCGCGCCTGTATGATCTCAGCCGGGCCGGTCACTATAGCCACGTTGGGTTCGTCGATGCGGTCAATGTTATCAA
>CAZUXO010000305.1:0-2638 GCA_964624325.1 uncultured Dehalococcoidales bacterium | reverse complement strand
CCTTCAACGAATATAGGCCATTTACACTCCAACATTATTGACGAGGAGGGGAACATCTTCCGGCAACCGTTGGCTGTTGGTGAACGGAGACCGACCTTGGTAAAGCTCGCTGGGTATCTTCGTTACCGTGGCGTTTCCGTGGAGGTAGCCTTGGCGCTGCTCCTTGCTTGGGCAGAGAGAGCCTTCAGCGAACCGTTGCCACCAAGCGAGGTTGAGCAACATATTAGAGGCATATACAAGCGCTATGAGTCCCGCACTTCGCAACTGAGTGAAGAAGATGTAGTGCGTGGAATATCGCCGAGCTTATGTACGATGATCGAGGAGGTGTGGAAATGTTAAACGCCACGATGAATAGGCAAGCCGTAAGCCCCATATTACCGGGGGATGTCTTTATTGGCTGGTTTGAAAAATTCCGTAATTGGGTTGAGCCTTCTACAGACGCCGCCTTAGAGGGAATATTTGCTGCAGGGTCTGTGGCTTTGGCTCAGTGCGTCGGGCGAGAAGTTGCTGTGCATTACGGTCGCCCGCTCCACTCAAACCTTTACATTAGCCTTATCGGACCGACGGGTGTTCCGCGAAAAAGCACGGTCCTATCCAGGGGCCAGACTGTAATTGAAAAGGCGTTTACTAACGATTTTGTTAGAGTTGTCAAGTCCATCGGAAGCGGCGAGGGACTGCTTGAGGCTTTTTGCAATGAAGTACAGGATCCAGTAACAAAAAAAATGGTCCTAAAGCCCATTCCAAATCAGCGCGTGCTATTGGATGAGCCAGAGTTCTGCGCCCTGTTAAAGAAAGCTAAACGGGTCGGGTCCAACATCAGCGAGGTGTTGCTGTCCCTATACGACGGTGAAGATTTATCCCCCCGCACCCGTACCAGGTCGATTCGTGTTGAGCGACCATTTTTCAATATTGTGACAGCAACCACTCCCGAAAGTTTGGAGTCAAACCTGGCAGACACAGATATAGAATCGGGGCTGATCCCACGGTTCGCTAATTTTTATTGTAGCCCAAGAGAGCCAATGGCGTATCCGCCACCACCAGACAATACTGTTTTAGACGAACTAACCCGAGATTTGCAAGACATTGCCGCCCATGCAAGGGATCTTGGAAAACAAAACCCTATCATCGAGTTAACTCCGCAAGCGAAAAACGAATGGGCGGTTTCTTTTGGGGATATTTACCAAACGATGGGAGATGAACAACCCATGGTTGCCGCTATCATGGCTCGGGTTCCCACGATGATTATTAAGTGGTCTTTGCTTTATGCGCTACAGGCTGGGAATAGTGAAATTACTCATGGAAACCTTGCCCGGGCAACCTTGGTGGGTACTTATTTGATGGAAACGGCGCGGCTGGTGCCGCAAACAATCCAGAAATCAGTGGTCGCAAAGATTGAAAGTAAAATTATTAAAACATTATGCCTGTTTCCGTCGCAGTATTTAACAGCGAACGACATACACAGGCATGTTTCCGGAAGAATAAAGGCCGCAGAGCTGCGGAATTCGTTGCAAGCTCTAGTCAGCTTAGGGGTTATAGAGGAAGGCAAAATGCCCGGTGGTGCACCAGCTTATAAGGCGAGGGAGGATTGAATACATGTCACGGTGTCACACCGTCATCATTGAGTTCACCGCAAGGCTCTCGCCGGGTGTCACGCGTGACATGATTCGGCGTGCAACAACTGAAGCTAACCCAGCCTATGGCGTGACGCGTGACACCGTGACAGGGGGACTGCCAGGTTTAATGTGAGGTGGAAAAATGATGGAAGACAGAGTGCAAATTATCAAGGAAAGGATGCAGAGGATTCTCGGGCAACAAGATACAGCTTGTTCCACTGAGTCGCAAGACAGCGATGATATCAGTAGTGAAAATGCGTCACTCAACCAGACAGAGACTATTCACAAATACCATCCTGAAAACGATGCGCCAGTTCCCTGGTTTTTGGAGGAATGGCGTCGTGTGTCTATTCCTGAATGGCGCCGGATACTACAGGAAGCGAGAGCTGCTGGTAACCAATCACGAGCAGTCTATGCCGCATGGATGCTTTCAGATATTTTGGAGGCGGAAGTTGGATAACTCGAATATCAATAATTTTATGGATAGTGCGGAACATAGGAAGGTCCAACAAACAGCAGCCCTAGGAATAGGTCACAAAGGGTCTATTACTCGACGGGATGGCCATGGTGGTGGTTTTGGTGGGGGTGGGGCTAACGCCGCGGTGTCGACGGTATTTTCCGGCGAGAATAAACAAGGAGGATTAGGATGAAAAAGCTGATACCTTTGGATGAGCTCGTTGAAAAAGTCCAAGCAGAAGGACACAATGCCAGTTCGGTTCTGGTAAACCCAACTCAGGTCTTCACCACAGAGGATGCCGAGGACGATGAGCCCTTCACGCAATCAACCCCTGACGAAGGCGAAGACTAACGCCGAAGCTCCGTAGGCTGAGACATTTGTCTCAGCCTACGGAGAACAAAATAACTCAAGGAGGTCAATATGAATATCGGAGAACTGATCTGTAGGGTAATCATCGACCCAAGGTTTCGCAGTGTGGGGGTCAAGGATAAGACCACCTGGCCAGACCTTCGGTCTGGCAAAATAGAAATGCAAATCGTGTCCAAATACACCGGTGATGCGCTGCCGT
>CAZUXO010000304.1:0-8032 GCA_964624325.1 uncultured Dehalococcoidales bacterium | reverse complement strand
CCAGCTACCGTGAACGCCTGTCTCCGCACCGGAGAAAGGAGGTATTGACTTCATGACCTGAGAATGGTAGAAATAAGATCTTCCGGTGTGGGTCAATGTATGTGGCGACGGGTGGATCAATGATGGTGGTTTTTCACAGCTGATGCCGTTTTCTGGATCATCTCCATATCCGATTTGTCATTTTGATTTTTGGCGTAATATGAAAAGCATAATAATAAGAAAGTGTGTTGTACATTAGCAATTCGCATTGGAGAGATTTTGTATTCAGTATATCATTCAAGATACGAAAAGGAACAGGATTAATCAAGAAAATCGCTTAATACTCATCAAACGGTAAGGGTGAAACTTAACACTTTGATAGCTTCATAATTATGACGCGCACTATACACTATTTCCAACATTTGAGGAAGATGATGATTGCACGAGGTTATTGGCTTCACAATTAATTCTGCGCACATATGTAAAAATACCAACCAGTGTGGCCGTCAGGGGGACGGTAAGAATCAATCCCCATATACCCCAAAAATATCCACCTAATACAAGTAAAAATATTGTCAGCGCAGGATGTAGCTTCAGGCAACTCGCTTGTATGCGTGGTACTAGCAAGTTGTTTTCCAAAAGCTGCACCACGATAGCCAGCAGCACCACCCAAATAAACTTTTGAGGCGCCAACGCCAAAGCAACCAAACTCATAACCACTCCCCCCACAATAGGCCCAACAGTCGGAATCATCTCACAAAAGCCGTTGAAAACAGCAAGCGGAACAGCAAAAGGTGCGCCTATAATGAGCAACCCAACCAGCGACATACTGCCAACCACGGAACCCAATATGATCTCGCCGCGGATATAACGGCCAAGCACGCATTCAATGATACTAACTATATTTTTTGCGTGCTTGGCAGTAACAGGGGATAACTCTGCATATATGTTGTTTTGGATCTTTTCAGAGTCTTTGAGCAAGTAGAAAAGAAACAACGGTATGGCTGCAAATCCAAAGAGAACACCCAAAGAACCCGTTATTTGATTGACTAACGTATTTCCTTTGGACAATGAGCCGCTTAAAGCGCTTGTCAGACTGCTCCCCAAATTGCTCACCAACGTATCGGCCTGATTACGCAATCCAGTAGGCAGGCGGTCACGTATGACCTCGGTGAAATGTTGCCCTTTGGAAATAAGGTTATCAATTATTTCGGAGACATTATTGATCATGTCTCCCGATGAATGCATAAGCGTGGTAACCAATATGAAAATACCAAATCCTAATAAAACCATAAGGGCGATAAAAACGATAAATATGGCCAATACGCGCTTAGCCTCGAGCCACTTGTCCTTGCCAGGGAGTACCCGCTCAATGAACTTAATACTAGGATAAGTCAGGTAAGCTAGTAACAATCCTAGAAAAAACGGAAGCAGAGTCATCCGCCAAATATAAAATGCCCACAGGACTACAACCGTCAATGTGGCGAATAGTAGATACCGCCAATTTCGTTCGAATAAAGTTTTCATTCCGATTCTCAAACACCCGCTCACAGGCTATAAACAGCCTGTGAGCGCAATCAACCTACACCTAACAGATAATCATAAGGCTTAGCCCCTATGCCATTTCTTTGTTGCCCCGCATGGTCTGAGCCCGCTCTTTTACTCTTTCAACAAACTCACCGGCTTTTTCGCGTGCTTCCGTAGCCTTCTCTTTCAGCATTTCACGCGTTTCGGCTCCTGATTTAGGGGCATATAACATACCCACAGCGATACCAAATACTGCACCTGTTAACAAACCAATTACCAGCCCCTTGGCCATTCCATTTTCTTCCATGTTATTCCTCCTTTATGAATATGGTCTATATATGTGAATCGCCACCAGCATGCATACGCTCTTTGGCGATTTGCATCATCGAACTGGCGCGTTCTCTCATGTCTCCAGCCATTTCTCCGGCTTTTTCTTTTACCTCAATGGCACGCTCTTTAAGAATCGCCCTGGTTTCCTTGCCTGGTCGGGGAGCATACAAAAGACCTATGGCGAGACCGAGTGCCAGTCCCGCGGCAAGGCCAACCCCCATCAAAGCCCCACTATTCCTGTTATCCATTGTCCACCTCCTTTTTAGTTTTATTGAAATACCCGCTTATCATCTCTATCCATCTTGTAATGCCTTGAAAAACGCTACCTACCTGCATTATTGGTTTGACTATCTGTTGCTTGGCAATCGTGGAAATCTCTTCGATATTCGAAGATGTCACTTTTAAAGAATCCAGAATGACTGTCAAACGACGAAATAAAGCAAAGGCCATTAACCCTGCGGCCACTAAAAAAACTGCCCCAACGAGCCCGTAAAGGATGATCGTCAAGTCACGAAACCACTCAATTGTCACTCAATACACCTCCGAAATCATTCGATTACTCTCGAATTATAGCAGCCAGCAAATTAAAATATCATTAAATCGTCCGCAAAATAGTTACAAAGTTATAAAGTTTACCTTCCCCCCCACGAGAAACTCCTCTGACGGTTGCACATAAGGCTTGAAGCACGTTAGACTAGAAGCACAAAAAAACTTGGCGACATCAGTTTTTCTGGACAAATATTTATGAATAAAGAAAGGGCACTCCTTTTCGTCGGAGCACATCCGGACGACGAGACATTCGGTATTGGAGGCACCCTAGCACAATATGCCACCTCTGGTGTGAAAGTCTACTACGCCTGTGCTACCAGAGGTGAAGTTGGTACAGCCGACGTCGATTCCATGAAAGGGTTTATGTCTGTAGGTGACATGCGATGGACCGAGCTAGAATGCGCCGCCAAGGTGCTTGGGCTTACAGAAGTCATTCACCTGGGATACCGCGACTCCGGTATGGACGGATCCCCAGATAATCATCATCCCGCGTCCTTGGCTATGGCCCCTCCTGAACAGGTAGCAGGAAAAATCGTCAGAGCGATCCGGGATTTTAGACCAGAGGTAGTCATCACGCACGATCCGCTCGGCGGTTACCGACATCCGGACCATATTGCTGTTCACAGGGCCACACTTGCCGCCTTCAAGATGGCGGGAGACTCCAGCAAGTATCCGGAGACCGGGACACCCTTCCAGCCGTATAAACTTTATTTCAACGTTTTTCCGCGCGGTTGGTTGAAGTTAGCGGTAAAAATAATGCCGCTCTTAGGACAGAACCCTCACAAATTCGGCCGGAATCGAGACATTGACATAGCCAGTTTGGTTGAGACCAAATTCCACACGCACGCCCGGATACGTCTTGACCATACTTCCATTGCCCTCCGGAATGAAGCCACCGCTTGTTATAAAAGCCAGCTTGGCGGAGGCCCACCGCGCAAAGGTCTTTTTCGGCTTATTAACATATTTGCCATCCAGCAAGACTGCTATATGCGCGCCCATCCGGAGGCGAAAGAACGATTGCGCGAAACAGACCTTTTCACAGGGGTTTTATAATCTATCAACGCAGAGGCAGTCCGCTAAATCTTTTCTCCTGGGAAAACAAGTGCCTATGGCACCATTGGAACTCTCAAACCAGGGCTGGAGAACTATTGGCTGACCCCGGAGATCGGGTTATGGGGCTTTTTTCACAATATTAGAGGATTATTTGATCTCATAGAAGATTGACACACAGTACAAAAAAGATATTGACGAATAGATGAATAATAAATGCTGGCCAGAAAGATTTCCCTCTATATGCGATATACCCAAACAGCACCCCCGTTAATATTGTACTCGCTGTTTCCAGTTCTGGCTTCCCCAGATGTACCAGGAAAAAAGGGATCATCTGTATCAAAATGCTGCCTTCCTTGAATTTGTCTTTCAAACCGAATAGGAGAAATCCGCGAAAGAAAAATTCTGATGCAAACAAGCTGACGCAATTTACGAGAGAGTATTGAATCAGATTAAAGTTTTCCAAGCTATAGTATTTTTGGAAAGAAGGTGAGAACGAAGTAGCATAAAGTATTGGCGCCGCTATCAGACAAACGACAGCGGTATAATAGCTCCATACTCTGGCTTCTCCCCGTCTCAACCCAAAATCTAAAGGGTTTCTGCGTAGAAAAACCATGATAACCAAAATGGGTAAAAAGGCATAATACAGGAGATTGCTGAACCACTCGTTCCATATTGGGCGATAACTATTCAGGGATAGGAAGAGCATGGAAAAACCGATAACTACTACCTCATGCTTGCTTCTATTGAAGAAAAGTCTGATTCCCTGAATTTCATTTTGTAAAAACTGTTTCAATTGAACTCTCAAATAGCGAGCCCCCGGGGTTCATGTCAAATTTGCATATTTGTATATCACATCAATTGCTCGCCCCGCAATATTAACATTTTCCCAGTTGCGCTTATATCTGATGCCAAATTGTATCCAATGGTAGAAACAAGATGTAATTCTTAATCTTCGCTAATTGGCATCACCCTTTACTTCTTCAAATCCAAGGGAAACCAAAGTAGCATGTTCCCTTTCTAGCCTAGAAATGCTGAAGTTCAAGAACGGTAAAACTTCATGTCTCCTCCTGCGAAGTCATCCGATAGAACCAGAACGCACATGCCATTACATTAACTATAAAGTTACAAACATGTTCATGTACGTTTTTTGTTTTTTTGTAAAAAGTCATCTATAGAGAGTAGCTCAGTAAACAAACAAAAAAGGAAACGCCCCCTTGATAGCGTTTCCTTTTTTAGAAAGTGTTTTTGTTTCTAGTGACTTATTTCGCCCATTTTTCAGCCAGATTGCCAATTAACGGTAATTTCCATGTATTACCCTGATAAGCCCTTATCATCAACATTATTGACAAGACAAGGAAGACAAGTCCAAATATCGGTACTACTAACGCACCAACAACTGTGACCGTTAAAACGATGATAACAATGAAGTATGCCCCACCCAAAATAATGGATTGCATGGCATTGAATCTTACGGTAGGTCTTTTATCAGTCAGGAAAAAGATGAGCCCTGAAACCCAGCTGAATAGATAACACAGTAAACCCGCTAAGTTTTCTTTTAACCCGGTAGAAGTATCTGCCATTATATGACCCTCCTATTCAGATTTTTACTAAGACTATACCGATACTGAAGCGGTGTCAATACACATTGGGTTAAATTGCTATCG
This sequence comes from uncultured Dehalococcoidales bacterium, assembly GCA_964624325.1. Taxonomy (GTDB): domain Bacteria; phylum Chloroflexota; class Dehalococcoidia; order Dehalococcoidales; family UBA1222; genus SURF-27. The sequence continues at coordinate 2,930 of CAZUXO010000304.1, read as the reverse complement.
ATTTTTTATTTTTATAATCAAAACTATATTCCTACCACTGGTGGAGAAGCCATGCTATAATCGAACCGATCTTGGCTTTTTTGCTGTATATGAGGAGGTCGCGATTGGAAAAACATGATCCTGCTCTTAGCAGACGTGAATTCTTACGAGCACTTGCTGCCGGTACTCTTGTGGCTGGAGCTACAGGCTGCTCACCATCTGGCAAGACTATTTCAGACTTTACTGCCAAATCCGATGTCACTACTCCTTTGCCCAGTGGTTCAAAAACAAATAACGTTGCAATAACCAATTTAGTTCAAACCCCTACGATTAGTTCTGTCACACCAACGATCCCTCTTCCCCCGAGCACGACTACCACCTCCACTATTATTCCTCTGTTCCCTGAGACAGTTGCCACAGCCACAACCAATGAATGGACCTTCAGCAGCCCCGGCTACACCAATTATGGTAACTGGTACACCGAAGCCTTGGTTTCACCGATTTCATGGCGCCCAGGGAGTGTTCTTTTGGTAAATACAAAACTGAAAGTAACCGAAGCGCACCTGACAGCGCTATCACTGGCAGGTTTCAAAGCCGACGGCTTTTGTTTGCTGGTCACAGCTGAGCGCACCTTTGACGCAAATGGCGTGATACGCCTTTCGAGCGATGAGCGCATGTCTACACTATTAACACCCACCGGCCTGGCTATTGAAGGCGGCATTCAGGGTGCCGTCACCAACCGTTTCGGTTATGGTTTCCGCACCCCGGTGGATGAATATGTCACAAATCCTCTTGCACTAGCCAATAAGATATCCGGTAATGACTATGAGATCGCCTTCTCTATAAAAGCCGTTTTGCCGAGTGAGCTGCCTCCCGGGATTTATCGGATTCGTTTGGACTACGGCATCACCATCAAGAATAACCGTTTTAACCTGAATGGTGAGGCTTTCGCGCGGCGACCATTTTTTAAGGGCCGACCTACCGAATCACATGTCTACTCGCCACCGATTGTGGCTAGCGGTACAGATACCAGCGGCTTCCCTCTTGATGGCAGCAAGATAAAGCCGCGTGTGCCATGGTTGATACTCGGAGACTATAATTCCAACGGGTACAAGGGAATTATCGCCGACGAGGACAAGGCCAACTTTGCTCTCTCCAACCGCAATCTTATACCCGATGAAGTGGTATTGCCACTATATGCAGCAGACAACAAGACAGTTATCTCTTATAACCTCGAACCCCAGTTCCCCACCGATACTATCGAAGTGCGCTCTAACATCCCTTGGGATTTCAGCACGGGAGAACTTTCAATACAGGTCACTGACCCTGACAACAAGACAGTTGACCTGGGCACGGCTAGCTTCACGGGAAACCGCAACCAATGGCCTACCACAAAAAAGAGTACTTTCACTGCTTGGAAACCATCAAAATACGGTTTCTACACGGTTAAAGCCAGCGGTTGGACGGCTGACATCTGGGGCAGGCGGTATGATGGCGGAGGTACTTATCACTTCTGGATCGCAAAGCGCATGACGCTGGCCACAGCCACCTTTCAAGGGTTTTCATTCCCGGTCGGCTCTAAATATGGCCGAGACCTGGGTTTCGCTCCTGCAGTACCGGCGGAGGTGGAAATTACTGCCACTCTTTATGTCAATTCCGACGTAACGAATTCAAAAAGTATTTCTTTCAAAGGCACGGCCTCTACGGCCGGCATTTACGGCACAGCGCAGGGGGCCCAACAGCTACCGTTAGACGCCCCCGGTGAATACCATGCCCGTATCCTTGCTAAATATACCGACCAGGAAAAACATCTTTGGGTATGCCCAATGCGCCACTCCGGGGTGGTTTACCCAACTGACAGCCAGATTGTTGCACGCGGTAAAAAACTTTCAATCAAAGACACATTGGTTGACCGCGGAGAGACGCATTTTGAAGGTTGGGTGGAACACCCTGGCATCAGCAACCTGGTGCATATTAACTACCCCTTCCAGTCCGGAGATGTGCTGCTAATTGCTAGCGACCAACAGGGCGCTAACAAAATAGAACCCGTATGAACGTACGAGCTAAAGGCTAACGCCGCGCCCTATGACACCAGGGTGCAGGGCATAGGGCTCACCAACCTGCAGCTGAAAACCTCGAATGGATATTCACCTCACCTCTTCCCGGAATATATTACCGACTGGGCGTATTACTATGCTGGAGCCCCTCGTCCCGGGTTCATGTCTCGCTTCCTCGTAGCTGAGGACGGGACCAGAGCCCCTTACTGGCCTACAAGCCCCAATAGCTTTGGAGGACAAATCAATGCCTCCAATAACGGCGATGTACCGGGGGATATTTACCGGTTGATTGGTGGTGTTGTATTACGGAAGAAAGGTGTCAATCCCTCCTACGCAGGTTATCTTTCGAGTGCTTTTCTGCTCCCTCGATGGACCATAAATAACCGTATCATCGCCGCTGGCTCCGAAGAGGTTATGGGTTCAGACTGGAAAATGGCACGCTTCTTTCTGGTTGGCACACGTCCTGGCATGGTGTACGAAACCGGTGCTGGTTTCGCCGCCGCAGTTCAGATTGACCCGGTGCTGCCTGCTACAATCAAAGCCAGATTGACTTATCCCGATGGTCGGCAAGTGACAACCGAAGGAGTTGGTGATAGCTTTGGTTCCTTCGTTGGCAAAGATCGCTGGACACTGGATATACCCGGCGTTTATCGCTTCTGGCTAGAAGGTGGCTGGCAAGGTTACAAAGGCTATATGCCGGGTCTCCCCAAAGAAGGGGGCTTAATATTTGTTATTGAAAAAGAAAGACCAACCGCCCCATCCAGTCTCAAGCTGAGCCTCGCAGAACAAAGCGCTTTTTCAGCCGGAGGAAGGCTTGTAATGAACGGGACGAGCACAGCTAGTGTAGTACATTATGCAGCTGTAATACCCGGATGCGCTATTGACAGATCGGAA
>CAZUXO010000303.1:0-8958 GCA_964624325.1 uncultured Dehalococcoidales bacterium | reverse complement strand
AAAGTAAAATTCAAAATACCGGGAAGTATTGGTACTTCCTGTTGCGATGATCGCATCGAAATTTTCAAGCCTGCCGGTGGTAAACGATATGTAATCATGCCATTCAGGGTTTTGATCGGTCAACCGGTGATTTGATAGGTTGGGTAAACAGTGACGATGTGCTATTGCCTGACTGCTTGCAGACCATAGCGGATGCCTTTGTAGCAAAGCCAGAATGCGGCTTGTTCGGGGGCAACTATGTTCTCATCGACGCAATCGGCAATATCATTCGATGTAAGCGCCATCCAGCCAACCCGGTCCGGTTTGCGAAATATGGACTTTTTGTAGTCAACCAACCTGGGAGTTTTTTTAAACCAGAAGATTATGAGGCGGTTGGAGGGCTTAACCGAGATCTCCATTACGTCATGGACACTGATTTGTATGTCAGGATGATGCTGAATGAAACACGGTTCGCCCATACAAGGGCTTACCTCGCAGGTTTCCGGAAACATCCGGCAGCCAAAACGGTTGCGCAGATTAGGCTAGCACATGAGGAGAGCAGGATCGCGAAACGTATTTACTGGCCTGTGGAAATTACTCGCGCCAGAACCCGTATCATCGGGAGTGGAATTTACATTGCCTACCAAATCCTAAATTGCAACTATTTTCGTATGGCGGTGGAGTCTCTATTCGCACGGGGGCGTCATTGGCGCGATTGGTCTGCTACAATGGTGTGAAAAGATAGCTCAAAATTGAACATTGAGGTGCAATAGCACATGATTGGGATCGGAAGTATTCTATCGGTTTAATAGATAACAAGCATTTACGATAAGAATCCGGAGCTGGCTTGTTTACGATCGAGGGAGAATAAGAGTGTATGTGCAAAGTGTTTATTTCAAAAATAACAGATACTTATGAAAAGCAGCTGCAACAAGCATTAGCGTACATTGAATGGGAAAAACTTGTACCTAGCGGGGCGCGAGTTTTCTTTAAACCCAACTTAACTTATCCCACACCCAAGGCAGGTGTTACCACAACACCTGAATTTATCGAGGCGGTTCTCCAAGTATTTTCACAACGCACTTCTAATCTAATTGTTGGTGAATCAGATGGAGGTAACCGTGGTTGGCCGGCTGAAATGGCCTTTCATAGCCATGGTTTGGCAGAGATCTGCAGCCGATATGGCGCACGATTGGTGAATCTTTCACGGCTACCGCGCACGAAGGTCGAAATCAAATTGCCGAATGAGATAAGAAAATTAAATCTGCCCTCCCTCCTTTTAGAAGAGGTGGATATATTTGTGACGTTACCAGTGCCTAAAATACATCAAATTATGATGATGAGTGGTGCGATCAAGAATCAGTGGGGATGTATTCCTGATACTATGCGCCTCATCAACCATCCTTATTTTGATGAAATGATTCTTGAGATCAATCGGCTAGTGCGTGCGCGAATAGCCTTGGCGGATGGTACCTATATTTTGAATCGTAGCGGCCCGATGCAGGGCGACCCGGTGCGGATGGACTTGTTGATCGCATCGGATAACTTAGGAGCCTTGGACTGGACCCTGTGTCAAGTTATGGGATTAGACATAACAAAGGTGCGATACCTAAATCTTGCACGCCAGAAAGGTTGCATTCCTCTGGCTGATAAAATCCAATATAATATTCAACCCAGTACTTTTTACACCCCGCGTTTTTACTTGAAGCGGTCATTGCGAAGCCGGATAGTAGCGTGGGCGTTTTACCGCCCTTGGGCAATTACTCTTTTCTGGAATTCTTGGTTTGCAGATCTTTTACGCATATTCTTATACGCGGTCGCCGGCAACCCCGTGCGGGAAGAGATTGGGCGATTACATGACCGATTCCCCAATTTTATCAGGCTTAAGAAATGAAGGATGAGTTTTTTCGGATTCTCAGCTTTGTTGAAGGGGCGTACCCGAACCCAGAGGATATGAGGCTCCCGATCGTGCCAGAAATATGTAAGGCATTGTCAGTACGGGGGCACAGTGTGAGATTAATGATAGGTGGTTTTTTAAATAAAGATATTGGAGAAATGTACGGGGTGGGCGAGCAGACATCAGGGCAGCCAAATTGGTCATTAAAGGGTTTTCGACTTCAAGGCTTTCCGGCATTAAGTAAATGGGCCTTTTCACCAGCAATGATCATCCGATTGGCGTCTTATGCTCGCGGAGCTGATATCATATATCTTCATTCATTATACTCTTTTCCTGTGCTTATAGGATTTGTTTTGGCGCAACTATATCATAAACCATATTTATTATGGACACATGGCGTGATTGCCCCATTTTTGTGGCGTAAAGGCTGGAATCATAAGAGAATATATGAAAAACTATTGGGCCGGCGTATTCTCAACCAAGCGGCTGCCGTTGTCTTTACGTCGCAAGGAGAGAGAGAAGAGACCAAATTTCTCCGACTAAAAGCACCCTCTGTCATCATACCACATGGTTTCGACACCGGGCCTTATGAGCATCTTCCTGAGCGTGGTGCATTCCGGGCTAAGTTCCTGCAGGGTCATACTGGGCCAGTTGTACTTTTTCTCTCGCGCGTGAATATAAAGAAAGGATTGGATATTCTGGTTCAATCTTTTGCCTATGTAATTGAGCGAATACCTAATGTGCGTCTGGCGATTGTTGGCAATAGTGATCCCATATCCTTTCAGCAGTGTGTTCAAGCGTGGTTGAGAGAATATGGAGTTGAAAAGAGTGCTGTGCTTACAGGTCCGCTCTATGGTTTGGCAAAATTACAGGCGTTTGCGGACGCGGATGTCTTTGTCCTGCCATCGTATGAGGAAAACTTTGGTTCTGTTATTTTTGAAGCGATGGCCAGCCGCATTCCTGTCGTGATTTCCGATACTCTTAACTATGCCAACGAAGTGGCGGGTTACGAAGCTGGTTTGGTTGTGCGTCGTTACCCGCAGGAATTTGCTGCGGCTACCCTCAAGTTGCTGATCGATAATGCTTTGCGGCGGCGCATGGGCCGAAACGGTTTACAGATGGCACGAGTATATTCTTGGGAAACCTGCGGAGAGAAGATAGAGCGTGCCACCCAATTTATTTCGAAAGGCAAACTTCTTCCGGGTGACTTGACGTTGCAGAAATGAATCAGAACGCGATATGTGAAGACCGCCACGGTGGTCTGTGTTTTATTGGCCTTTCTTTCAAGATCCTTGAGCATCCCGGATGACCGACCAATCAAAGAATCCACCAACTTGTCCGATCTGTTGCCGGGGACTTGAGCCGGTATTAACCCAGCTTTTTGATGACCGTTTTTATAGTCCCGGAACTTACGACATTTTGCGATGCTGCCAATGCGGGTTGGAGCAGACCTGGCCCCAACCTAACGCAAGGGAGATAGGCGAGATCTATAAACGTTATTATAACTGTGACTGCGAAAAGGCAGAAACTTATACAATAATTCGACGGTGGTTTATTAATTCATCATGGTATCGTCTCTGGCTTAAATTAGATGGGGATATTTGCTTTCATTTGCGCCAAGGAAAGGGGCGTTTATTGGATATCGGCTGCAATGAGGGACGGGGTCTTGGGTTTTATTCCCAAAATGGTTTTCAGCCGGAAGGATTAGAGATAAACGTAAAAGCTGCAGCGGTGGCAAGAGCACAAGGATTTATGGTTCATACCGTGCCACTGGAACAGTTTAATCCCTCAGGTTTCTTTGATGTGATCGTGTTGTCCAATGTTTTAGAACACGCCCTGGACCCGATAGGGATGCTGAAACATGTACATCGGTTATTGCAACCGAACGGCCTGGTGTGGATTTCCTGCCCTAATGCCGATAGTCTCTGGCGTTATAGATTAGGCCGTTATTTGAGTCACTGGCATGTCCCGTTCCATCTCTGGCATTTCTCACCAAGGTCTCTGGAAGCAATGCTTACTGCGACTCAATTTCAGATTATGGAGATGCAAACCTTCTCTCCCGCTATATGGATAGCCCAAGGACTCAGCTTAGCAATGGGGAGAAAGCTTAATTTATCAAATCGTCTATACCGTTCAGCTGCGGTGATATCGGCATTAACCATTACCATGCGACTGCTCCTCTCCATTATCAGGGAAAACAGCAGTTCATTATCGGGCGATTGCCTTATTATCACAGCTAGGGGAGCAGCTTAAGAATAATCAGGTAATAACTTCCAGTATGCATCATTAACCGACGGAGATGCATTAGTTGAGGAGATTATCACAATGGATGTCCTTTTAATAAATCCCCCTTGGGAACAGCTTTCAGAAGACGTGCGCGCGAAAGCCAGGGTTGCAAACGTTATGCCGTCTCTAGGGCTTGGATACATAGCGGCCGTATTAGAACGAAACGGAGTAGATGTGCAAATACTCGATGCTAACGCCGAGGGCATTTCGCCAGCGAAACTAGCACAGTATTTACTTCAACGTGGATGGCAGCCCAAACATATCGGAATCACTGCCACGAGCCACACTATCGCGACGGCGCTCGCCATGGCCATGGCCTGCAAGGAAGTGTTGCCAACATGTGCCGTGACCTTGGGCGGGGTGCATCCAACCGTGCTTCCGGAAGAGACCCTCACTTGTGACGCCGTCGATTTTGTAGTCAAGGGGGAAGGGGAGTTCTCCTGTCTGGAGTTGGTTACAGGCCGAAACGTTGAGGGTATCGAGGGATTGTCTTACAAACGAGATGGACACCAGTTTCACAACCCGCTAAGGGCTCCCATAGCTGAACTTGATCAACTCCCTTTTCCTGCATTCCATCTCATGCCAGTGCATAAGTATCACCCGACTCTGGGAACGTATCGGCAATTACCGGCTATGGGAGTAATTGGGTCCAGAGGATGTCCCTTCAATTGCACCTATTGCGCCTCACCCGCCTTCTGGGGTCGCAAGGCGAGATTTAGGTCTGCCGGGAATATACTTGAGGAGATTGCCCTTCTTGTGAAGGATTTTGGAATTAGAGAGATTCAGTTGTTGGACGATACGTTCACGGTTGCAAAGAATAGATTCAGGGAGTTTTGCGCGTTGCTCTCAGAGGCAGATTTTCGCATAACGTGGTCTTGTAATTCTCGGGTGGACAGCGTAGATGATGAACTGTTGAAACTGATGAAGGCAACGGGATGTCATAGTATCTCATATGGTATCGAATCGGCAGATGAAGAAATGCTGGAGAGGATCAAAAAACGCATATCGCTAGACCAAGCGCGAACGGCTATTGCACTGACCAAGAAGCATGGAATCACTTGCCGCGCATCCTTCATGTTTGGCAATCCAGGGGAGACGTGGAAAACGATGCAGAAGACAGTGCAGTTTGCCCTGGAAACTATGCCTGACTTTGTTGTGTTCAATATTATCAGACCCTATCCGGGAACCGAAGTTTATGAATGGGCTCGCCAGATGGGCGGATTGATGCGGGAAAAGTGGTATATGACACCCGAGTCTGGAGCGATCATGACGTTGCCGGATCTTTCCAGGGAAGATTTGGTCAAAGCTCAGAGCCAAGCCATGAGGCGTTTCTACGTGCGACCGCGCTACGCCCTTAGCCGTCTTTCCAGGCTGCGCTCGCTTCGGGATATACGAATGTACCTGGAAGGGTTTGTGGGTATACTCCGTGCGTAAATTACAGTCACACTTTTGCGCGGAACGATTCATGTTTTGAGGTTGCAAGCGTGGATTCTTGTTACCTCGATATTGGGCAAATTGAGACCTTTGAATAACGCCATGATAGTGTCATTTCGACCGTAGGGAGAAATCTTAACATCTCTTGATGATGAAGATTTCTCGTCGCTGACGCTCCTCGAAATGACAATTTTCAAAGCTCTCAAATTAGGATCATGCTCAAATCCAAAGCTTGTGGTAGAACTGCACCGAGGCGTAGATCGCGTCCAACTGCTCAACATCATTGAACATTGTGGATACGTACGGTTCGGTATTCCGATTGAGCCGGTCGAAGGTGAAGTCGAGCCGCAGTTATGCGTTTAGTGTCCCTTGATGATGATTAGAGGTGAATTCTATAATGCCAAAAGTTCTTATATTCACTATGAATTATTGGCCGGAACCAACTGGTTTCGGGCCAATGACTACCGATTTAGCTGACTATTTGGTTAGCCATGAATGGGATGTGACCGTTCTAACGGGTTTTCCTATGGCACCTAAATGGGAAGTATATGACGGTTACCGCGGTAAGCTGTATCAACGCGAACAACGTAGCGGGGTCGATGTCCGACGCGTCTGGGTGTATGTGCCGCGGCAGCGGGCGAACGGCTTGATGAATACTTGGAAGCGCATCGCGTTCGACTCGTCCTTTGTCACATCGGCATTCCCAATAGCGCTCACTCTTGGCCGACATGATGTTATTGTAGCGTTGTGCCCGCCGTTGCAGGTAGGTTTGGCTTCGCTTGTCTTGCGGCGCTTATGGCGTGCACCCGTGTTGTACTGGCTGCAGGACATCGTGCCCGATGCCGCGGTTAGCACCGGCATGATGCATGAGGGATTAGCGCTCCGAGTCGGGCGTAACCTCGAGCGTCGCGTATACAAGGCTGTGGACAAGATCGCTATCATCTCGCCTGGCTATCAAGACAATCTGCAAGCCAAAGGTGTACCTGGTGACAAATTGATATTCCTACCCAATTGGGCGGATATGTCCCGTTTTGATCAGGGACCAGATGGCAAGGAGGCGCGCGCCCAATTGGGTCTGTCCGAGTCAGACTTCGTGGTGGCGCACGCAGGAAGTGTTTCGGCCAAGCAAGCGCTGGAGAATGTGGTGCGCGCAATGAAGCAACTGGAGTCGCACGCGGACATTCATTTGCTCATCATCGGTGAAGGTAATCAACTTGACGCAGTTAGGAATGAAGTCTCCCGGTTGCAGGTGCCTCGAGTCCGTTTCATTCCGACCGTGACCGGACCGGCTTACGTCGGGCTCTTGCGCGCCGCCAACGCGCTGATCTTGAATCAGGCGCGCGAGGTCAAAGACGCGCTGATCCCCAGCAAGTTGCTGACCTATTTGCCCAGCGCACGGCCTGTCATCGCGGCAGTACATCCGGAAAGTGAAGCGGCCCGCTTTCTCCAACAATCCGGCTCAGCCGTGTTGGTCGAGCCGGAGTCGCCAGGGCAATTGGCACAGGCGATTCTCAATCTCAAGGCGGCGCCTGAGCGCTGCGCTATGCTGGGGGCATCCGGTGAGGCCTTCGTGCGACGTTGCTGCGAGCGCTCAGTTTTGCTTCAAAAGTTCGAGACCACGCTGGCGAAGCTTGTGTCCGGAAATCGGTCTGGTCGTGATGCGTCGCTCCAATAGCAGTTTCATCACACTCGATAAGGAGGACATTTCTCGTGAACGTTCTCGTCACAGGCAGTAGCGGCCTCATCGGTTCCGAAGCAGTGGAGCACTACGCAGGTCAGGGTCATCATGTGCATGGCATTGATAACAACATGCGCCGGGTGTTCTTCGGCGAACCGGGCGACACGCTGTGGAACCTGCGCCGCCTGCAGTCGGCCTACGCGCGCTTTATGCACCACGACATTGACATCCGCGACCGCGAAGCGCTGGAGAGCCTCTTTCGCGAGGTGCGCTTCGACCTCATTGTCCACTGCGCCGCGCAGCCGTCGCACGACAAGGCCAAAGACATCCCGTGGCTGGACTTCGAGGTCAACGCGTTGGGCACGCTCAATCTTCTGGAGTTGACGCGCCGGCACTGCCCCGAAGCGGTGTTTATTCACATGAGCACTAACAAAGTGTACGGCGACGCACCCAACGAGATACCGCTGAAGGAACTGGACACCCGCTGGGAGTACGCGCGACCGGAGGACTTCGGCGGTGTAGACGAAATGTGCCGCATCGACCGAACGACACATTCCTTGTTTGGAGCATCCAAGACGGCGGCCGATGTGATGGCCCAGGAATACGGGCGCTACTTTGGCATGAAGGTCGGCGTCTTCCGCGGGGGATGCCTGACTGGGCCTTCGCACTCCGGTGTCGAACTGCACGGCTTCCTGTCGTATCTGGTCAAGGTGGCTGTCCTGAGAAAGCCGTACACGATATTTGGTTACAAAGGCAAGCAAGTAAGAGATAACATTCATAGCCGGGATGTTATTGCTGCTTTTGAAGCCTTCGCAAGGAATCCACGACCGGGTGAGGTCTACAACCTGGGTGGTGGGCGTGGTAACAGCGTTTCAGTTCTTGAGGCAATCGAGCTAATTGAAAAGGCAGCGGATACCAAGATCAACTACGTCTACAGCGAAAAAAACCGTGTGGGAGATCATATCTGCTATATTTCGAATCTAACCAAGCTGAGAACGCATTTCTCTGAGTGGGATGTTACTGTCAGCTTGCCACATATGATCGAAGAGATGGTTGCGTTCGAACGTCGGCGTGCCACAGAATCACAATGATCCCCCGTCGCTTCTTCTGGCTCTTTGACCTCATCGTCATAGCCATCGCATTTCTGGCTGCCTATCGTCTCGTTCCGCACATTTTGCCCCTCTTTGCGCCAGGTGGTCCCCTGTGCACGCCCTGGCTTGAAGAGGTCTTTTCCCCCAATGTTTGGACGGTTCAGTTCCCTCCTCTTTCTGATTTTTTGTGGGTTTTCTTGGTGATGGCACCGACCACAGTTGTGGTTCTGGGAATGTTGGGGGCCCACTCGCCGTTGCTTTATCAATCGCGGACGCGGATATGGTTGCCGTGCAAGTCACTAAAGTGAACCTTTGATGACAAAGTTTCTTTCATCGTGATGGTGCTATCGAATCTGATCCTGTTTGACAGGAAATAGCGATGGGTAACCAACCTCAAATAGGACCTGCAACAAAACCCTTTCAGTATTTCTTCCGCCTGGTAGACGTAGTCGCTCTGGAGGCGGCGTACTATCTGGCTTATTTGACTGTGCCTGCCAAAATCGCACATGCTCTGGAAAGTTTTGTCTATCGGCGTACGAAAGGCATTGGTGTTATCTGTGACGGGTTCGGACAAAACCTGACGGCAAAAGGTG
>CAZUXO010000302.1:0-6405 GCA_964624325.1 uncultured Dehalococcoidales bacterium | reverse complement strand
TAATTTATTGGGACAGCAAAGGACTCAAACACTACGATGAACCGGGTTTGATCTCCTTCAGGGATGTCCTGAAATTGGGCGAGGAATTTGAACAAAAACACCCTAATTTGTTTGAAGATAACATTTCAAAGCTTGGACCAGACGATGTTGCTTTTATCTATTACACTTCAGGTACAACCGGTCTGCCCAAGGGTGCCCGCCTTAGCCATCGGGCTCTAATTACGACGGCAAAAGCTTTTTTGGACCGGTTTCCTTTGACTGAAAAAGATGATCTGATATCAAACTTTCCGGCGGCATGGGTTGGCGACAGCTTTTTCGCAACAATACCACACATTTTATCGGGTGCGCGTCTTAATTTTCCCGAGGAACCAGAGACCATTGCAGAAGATACCAGGGAGGTCGGTCCCAATTTTGTCATTTACGGTCCGCGCCAGTGGGAAAGTTTGGTGAGCGACATTCAAATCAAGATGATAGATGCACATTTTTTAAAGCGCTTTGTTTATCGCTTGTTTATGCCGGTGGGTTATAAAATGGCCGACATCAAACTGGCGGGGAATAAACCTGGTTTTGCTTGGCGATTGCTATACCGTCTGGCTGATACACTGCTTTTCCACCCGCTTAAAGATCAGTTAGGATTGAGTTGCGTTCGCTTTGCCGTAACGGGAAGTTCTGTTTTAAGTTTGGACACTTTCCGGCTTATCCATGCTATTGGCATCGAATTGCGGCAGAATTATGCCAGCACTGAAGCGGGTTATATTTCATCACACGGGGTAGGAGAAATACGCTTTGAGAGTGTGGGAAGGCCCGTGAGAGGCACCGAGATAAGGGTGACTGATGGCGGAGAACTGTTGGTAAGAAGTAACTCTATGTTCAGCGGATACCACAAAAATCAACAGAAAACGGCCGAAACTGTATCTGATGGATGGTGTCGGACCGGGGATGCTGTAAATATTGATGAGCAGGGGCACATAATTTTCCTTGATCGTTTGGAACACATGGGTGAACTTTCATCGGGGATCAGGTATGCACCACAGTATATTGAGAGCCGGTTGCGCTTTAGTCCTTATATCAAGGATGCCATGGTCGTGGGAGGACGCGAACGTGACTATGTTTCGGCCATAATCAATATGGATTTTGCTCAAGTTGGTAAGTGGGCTGAACGGCACCACATCGCTTATACCACTTTCGTTGATCTTTCCCAGAATAATGACGTCGCTGAACTAATACAGCAGGATCTTATGAGGGTTAACCGTTTTCTCCCTGTCCCTTCTCGCGCGCGACGCTTTGTTCTTTTGCATAAAGAATTTGATCCGGACGAGGCTGAACTGACACGCACGCGTAAACTGAGACGAGAGTTTATGGAGAAACGCTATCAGGAGCTGATAGAAAGCATGTACACCACTTGCTCGGAAATCAAGGTGGAAGCTCCTGTTACCTACCGTGATGGACGAAGGGGAGTTGTGACTACCAGCATAAAAGTTAGAGAGGTGCCTTTAAAATAATATGGCAGAACTTTTACAGTTCACAGTCACGGGTATCGCTATTGGCCTGGTTTATTCACTTATCGCGTTAGGCTTTGTAATGGTATGGAAGTCCAGCGGTGTAGCTAATCTTTCTATGGGGCAGATGCTGTTGCTTTTTGCGTGGTTTGCTTACAGTATGCTGGCGCAGAAAGGGTTGCCTTTTTGGTTGGCGCTCGTCTTGGTACTGGTTTTTTCGCTTGCGGTTGGATGGCTCATGGAAAGAGTAGTTTTACGTCCGCTCATTGCACAACCCATCCTGTCGTTAATAACGGTGACGTTGGGGGTGGGTTTTTTCATACAGGGCATCGTAAGTTTTGTTTGGCCACAGGGTATAGCTGCTTTACCGCGTATCTTTCCTCACAATCCGATTCACATCGGCTCTGCCATAGTATCTCAGGAGTACCTCTGGGCGGCCATCATTTCGTTGGTTCTTTTTGCGATTCTTTCACTATATTTCAAATATAGTCGAACAGGCATTGTTATGCGAGCTACCGCAGACGATCAAAAGGCGGTACAGGCTTGTGGCATTGCCGTAACCAAGATATTCTCCATATCTTGGATGTTGGCTTGTGTATTGGCTGCCACAGGGGGAGTATTGATGGCCAGTATCGGAGGTGTTACCTTTGGTCTGGTAGATACTGGGATGAGAGCGTTTTCTGTGGTAATACTGGGGGGACTGGATTCATTTCTTGGGGCGATGGTGGCTGGCCCTATCATTGGTCTGGCTCAAATGGTGGGTGGGGGATTTTTAACACCCCATATTTGGCCGGGCGTAAACGATGTCATCCCCTTTATCATCATCATCATTGTGATGTTTATCAAACCATACGGTTTGTTCGGCGAAGAACGCATAGAGAGGATTTAAGTTGGATCTGCCTTCTGGCGTACGCAGTTTTAGTTATGCTCAGGATATGGCTATTTTCAGAACAAAAACACACTGGTTTTTGTTATTGATTATGTTGATTATCCTGTTCATGATGCCGATGGTTTTGCCTAATTACTGGCTTAGCGTTGCTAACCTCATATTGATAACAATTATCGCAGCCACGGGGCTGAATATCCTCACTGGGTATTGTGGGCAACTGTCCATCGGTCATGCTGGCTTTATGGCTGTGGGCGCCTATACTTCCGCTATCCTGACAGGCACTTTCAGTGTTCCATTTCCCATTGGTCTTCTGTGTGCCGGAATAATGGCTGGAGTTGTGGGTGGTATATTCGGGATATCGTCGTTAAGAGTAAAAGGATTTTACCTGGCGATTAGCACTCTGGCCGCCCAGTTTATTATTATCTGGGTTATCGCCCATTGGGATAGCGTCACGGGTGGGACCAGTGGGTTACCAGTATCTCCGGCAAGAGTCGCCGGGTTGATAATTAAAAGCCAAACTGACAAATTTTATCTGATCCTTGTCGTAACTATCATCGCCGTATTTTTTGCCAAGAACCTGAGTCGCACCAGGACCGGCCGCGCTTTTGTGGCTATCAGGGATAATGACCTGGCAGCCGAAGTTATGGGTATCAACCCTTTCCGCTATAAGTTGCTGGCGTTCTTTATAGGTTGTTTTTTTGCTGGGGTGGCAGGCTCTTTGTTCGCCCACTGGACTGGCTATATCAATCCTGAGAGTTTTCCTTTCTCCACCTCCGTACTCTACGTAGGCATGGTTATTATTGGCGGTCTGGGTACCACTATCGGTCCGATTTTTGGCGTTATTTTCATACAATTGTTAGACGTCATCGTATTTCGTATCTCTCCGGCTCTGCAGGCTGCTTTCCCAAACCTGTCAAGTGGTTTCGTGGTGGGCATTGCTCCAATGTTGTTTGGTTTGACGATCATCCTATTTCTTATTTTCGAACCTAGAGGACTAGCACACAGATGGCAGCTTTTTAAGGCTTCCTATCGACTCTGGCCATTTTCATACTAGCAGACAATTGGAGGAGGGATTATGTAGCCTACACCTAATGTTTTCTTATCACTCACCATAAATAATAAACAGGAGGAAGAGAACAAATGTCGGTAAGCAGGAGAGAGTTTTTAAAGGTAGCTGGAGCTTTGGGGCTTATTGCGGCTGCAGGTGGGACCTTACCGCTTTCCACGGCCTGCAAGAGCAATGCAGTCAAATCAGGGAAAACACTCAAAGTTGGTGTAATGACCCCGTCTACTGGGCCAGCAGCGGAGAAGGGAAAGCCTGGACAAGACGGATTGTTAGCCTGTTTTAATTATATAAACACCGAGCGCAATGGGGTAAATGGGTATCTCATTGAGCCGATATGGCGTGACAGCAAGTATGATATGGCTGTAGTCCCGACCATTGTTACCGAGTTCATGGATAAAGGTTGTCTCATGTTTACTACGCATGCTTCCGCCGAAATGACAGCGGCCATGTCTATCGCCAACCCTGCCGAGTTCCCAGGAATGTCAACCTTTACTTCCCAAACACTGTATCATCCACCTAAGCATATTTATGGGCAGATGCCGGATTATGGTGACGACTGGATAGGATTTGCCAAATATTATCTGGCCAACATCTGGAAGGGCTCTGGCAAACCCAAGATGGCGCTTCACCTGCTGAGTAACTCTACTGGCAAGGGGGCGGAATATGGGGCCACTGCCATGGCAGATAGCCTCGGTATACAAATTGTAGCCAACGAACAGCATACTGCTACTATCACATCCGCTATAGATAGTTTGACTCGCATTAAAGCGCTGAAGCCGGATGTCATGTTCATCTCCAGTACACCTCAGCCGACATCTATCATCCTCAAGGATGCTCACAGTCTGGGAATGTATCCTGGCATTACAATAGGTTGTGCTCATGCCAGCTTTACAAGCGCGCTTGTCCAGTTAGCGGGAGCGGATGTTGCTGAGGGCGTATACGGAGTCTATTCCACCGTAACGTGGGCAGATAGTGCATCTGGTATAGCCAAAGCGACTGAGTATTGCAAGAAGTACAATAATCAAGACTTTGGAAATATGGATTACCTCTCTACTTGGTCTTCAGCTTTGGTGGTCGCGGAGATTCTGAAACTGGCTTTAAATAACGTGGGGTACGATGCGCTATCCAAGGGCGACGTTACTGCCTGGCGTGCTGTGGAAAAGTCTGGTATTCAAAAACTGAATGGGTATAAGGTCGAAGGTCTAACAGCGCCAGTGAACTACACCCTCGGAGACCAGAGACTTTCTAAAGCGTTAAAGATTTTTAATATCAAAAGTGGCACCATAACCGCAATCGGCGACTGGGTAGATGCCCCATATATCAAATACGAAGATTATTCCTGGTTCCCAAAGGCTTAACATATTAGTCGGGAGCATCGGTTGGTTTACGATGCTCCCGACCGGGATGAGATCATGCTCAAACTCAACAATATAGAAGTTGCCTATCTCAATGTCATTCGTGTGCTGCACGGAGTATCTTTAAGTGTGGCAGACGGGACTATTGTAGCCTTGCTGGGAGCTAATGGTGCCGGCAAAAGCACTACGCTCAAGGCGGTCTCCGGATTGCTTCATGTTGAAGAGGGGGAGGTTACGGATGGCAGTATCGAATGGAATGGCACCAGAATTGATAAAAAAGGACCTGAAGAGATAGGCAAGGTCGGGATTATTCAGGCACTCGAGGGAAGGCGAGTCTTCGGCCATCTCACCGTCGAAGAAAACCTTTTGGTGGGTTCATACAATCGCAATGACCGCGGCACGATAAAAAGCGACATGGAAATGGTATACGATTATTTCCCACGGCTCAAGTCATTGCGGCGTAACATAGGTGGATACCTTTCTGGCGGTGAACAGCAGATGCTGGTTATTGGGCGGGCCATGATGGCGCGCCCTAGTCTGATGATGTTAGACGAGCCATCGTTGGGCCTTGCTCCACTCTTGGTTGAGGAGATTTACGATATAATACGTCGTTTTAATACCGATCGGAAGACTTCTGTATTGCTGGTGGAACAGAATGTACGAGTTGCACTGGGGATCGCTCATTACGGGTACGTGATGGAAAACGGCCGTATCGTTCTTGACGGAACCGCCGATTTTCTACAGAACAATGAAGACGTCAAGGAATTTTACCTTGGTTTATCTGCTATGGGGACGCAGAAGAGTTATCGCGACGTCAAGCATTATAAGAGGCGTAAGAGATGGTTATGACTCTCCGAACCGGTGATATGTATTTTGATAAACTGGAGACTATGTCAGACGAAGTTCGTCGGAATTACCAGAAAAAAGGGCTGGGTGATGCCATTGCTCTGGCTTACAGTAAATCTGTTTCAGCCAGGGAAATTATGGATGGAGTTGCGGTAAAACCTCTGGATATTAAGACCGCTAGGGATCTTCAAAGAATTCCGATCATTCGCAAAAATGATCTCATCGACTTAGAGAAGAAGCGGCTTTTCGGCGGATTTCTACTTATTCCGGTCGAAGACGTTGCGCGCATATTTATTTCACCCGGCCCAATTTATGAGCCTTTGCACACAGAAAGTATCAACTGGTTTGCCAAATCATTTTGGGCAGCAGGTTTTCGTAAAGGGGATATCGCACTCAATACATTTACATATCACATGTCGCCGGCAGGCATATTGTTTCACGAGGCTATCAGGGCCTGTGGGGCAACTGCCATGGCCATGGGCACGGGCAACAGCGAAATACTTATTCGTACCATGCTTGACTTGAAAGCCACAGCTTTCGTAGGAACCCCGAGCTACTTTCTGGGTGTTATTAAAAAAGCTGAGGAGCTAGGATATCCTTGGGGAACATTTAATATAAGGAAAGCTTGGTTTACCGGAGAGATGTTGAAGCCCTCAATGCGACAAACCCTTTAAAAGGATTACGGTGTTGATACTTACCAGGCTTATGCCGTGAGTGAACCAGGCGGAGCCGTGGCATATGAGTGTAACC
>CAZUXO010000301.1:0-7191 GCA_964624325.1 uncultured Dehalococcoidales bacterium | reverse complement strand
TATGCTCCAAATGCTCATGCATACGCTTGTGTTCTTTATCCAGACGAAGCCGGATCAGTTTGAAAGTAACTTCGGTCATCGCCTTCTCCTACGCTTAACTAATTTTTTTTGACTATCCGAATACTGCGTTTAATTAAATTGTAAAACTGATGATTAGAAAGGCTTGCCCAGAATTAGCTGGCAACGTACAAGCCAAACCGAGTCATCCACAGGCATGAATGATTCGGTTGTGCTACCGGAGGAAAAACAAATCTTCCACTAGAGCTAAGTGTAACCTATTTTATGTCATTATTCAATATAGCTAATTCACAACTAATTCAACACTGAACGATATCGCCAGTCTCTAACCCAAAACAGTCTTCTGTCTAAACGAGGGTTACTGCGCGTTGACACAACTGTCCGATACGGGTATAGTCTTGTTTTACTGTTTATAAGTAGCCGATAAAATGTGATGAACAACACTACTTTACCGATAACAATCGAGGAAATACCTCTCGGCAGTTCCAGAATTAAGGTTTTCGCGGACTTACCATGGCAATTATTTAAAAATGATCTTTGCTGGACACCGCCTTTACGCGGTGATTTATTAGGCAATCGTCTGTTGGGTCTGGTCGGGATACTCACTCCAAAGCATCCCTACCACCGGCATGCACAAGTGATCCACTATATTGCCTGGCAGGGGAATAAAGCCGTTGGACGCATTTCAGCTGCGATTAACCATCGCTTCAACACACACTACAAATCCAAGATAGGGTTTTTTGGATTTTTTGAAGTTACCGAAAATTATGCAGTTGCCAAAGAATTGCTAAACCGGGCTCAAACATGGATAAAAAGAAGTGGCATGGAAACCATGAGGGGTCCGGGTGAGTATTCCAATGCCACACATGAGAGACAAGGGATACTAATAGACGGTTTTCAATTTCCACCAACAGTAGAGTTAACCCATAATCCACCATATTATGCGGCATTTGTCGAAAAATACGGCTTGTGCAAAGTTAAGGATTATCACGCTTATATCGTAGATAGAAATACCGAAACCCCTCCAAGGTTGAAGCGCTTAGCAGAACAAGTCAGACAGCGGCGCAAGGTTCAAACAAGGCCTTTGGTGCTAAAAGAGTTGGATTCCGAAGTACGCCTAATAGTTAAAATATACAACGAGGCATGGGCACACAACTGGGGATTTTTACCAATCACAGAAGATGAAGCGGACTCACTGGCAGATTCACTGCGTCTGGTGGTTGACGAAGGCTTGATTCGATTTGCGTTCGTGAATGACGAACCAGCAGCAGTTCTGGGAGCATTTCCTGATCCATACCATTCTTTCAGGCCTCGCTGGAATAAATGGGGGGACAGTGATTTTGCCAGAGTTGCACGGCTAATCCGCCTTCGTCGAAATACCCCCAGCACACGTTTGATGTTTTTTGGAATACGCCCGAAATTCCAGCGGCTTGGAATCGATGCGCTGTTATTTGATGAGTTCAGAGATTATTTTATAGCACATGGCTATCATTCTTGCGAAGCATCCTTGCTTCTGGAAGATAATCACCTCATTTTGAGTCCCTCAGAGTTTATGGGAGCACACCGTTACAAGACGTGGCGCATATATGAGATGCCTGTGTGATGGGAACGTATGAGCAGCCTAACAAGGCTTGAGCTTTTGTCTTAATAACCTCAAGTATAATTGTATACTGCCTAAATACCACCTTTGATTTTCAATCCCAGAGTGTTCAACCAGGCTTCCGTCCTAACGGGTATCCGAGCCCCGGGTTCATCACGCAGTTTGCGAATTGTCATCCCCAAAGGAGACAAGCTCTCGAATGTGTCGATATCCTGAAGTTCTTCCAATAACGCGACTAACAGTCCTTCATTCTCTGCTTTCTCTTTAGATAATTTCAGCACATTGTGCGTACTCCACGGAATATCCTGGAAAATCGCGGGGGTGGGTTGCTTCGCGCCGACAAGATAATATCCACCGTCTGTAGACGGGCCAAAACAGACATCAGCCTGCTGGAGTGCCATCCGCGCCCCATGGAGTGTGCCAGGTTGAAGAGTGGGGATATCACTGCCTATAACGACTACCGGAGAATAATTTCTTTCCATCAACGTGCTTATGAGCGTGCCAATGATCTGACCGAGATCTGTGCCAATCTGCGGAATGAGCGTCATACCATCCGGTATCATCCTTCTGAATATAGGCACGCACTCAGGAGGCGTAAAAGCCAAAAAGGAGGCGTACTCCTTCATAGATATTACCAGATCGATGGCATCCCCTAGAAACGCCTCATAGAGGTCGGCGCATTGTACGGGCGTCAATGCCGGCTGCAACCTTGTCTTCACCCGACCTGCTTGCGGGGCGCGCGCCATTAGTATAAGAGCCGGTATATTCATCTGGCATCACCATACCAATGCAGCAGCAGCGAGGGTGGACAGCGCATATAATAGAGGAAGCGCAGCGTCCACATTATGATGACTGTCCGGAACAATCCGCCTTGCTCCCAGCGGCGAGCCGAGGTGGTCACGTACTGTGACAAACGCACTACCCTACCCTTGCGACACATGCGCCGGCCGAATTCCAGGTCTTCCATCAGGTCAACCGGAGGATAACCACCGATATCTTTGAACACTTCGCGCCGGACAAAGATGGCCTGATCGCCGGTAAATCCGCGGAAAAAGTGGTCGCGCATGTTGATGTTCCGACCCAGCATCTGATAACGCCATCCTTTGTTGTCTAGTCTGAGGCGGAAACGGCCTCCAATAACGCTCGGATCCTTGAGACTATTTTCGATGGCATTTGCTGCATTTTCAGGCAGAATGGTGTCGATATGCAAAAAAAGAAAAACCGAACCGCCGGCGACAGCGGCTCCGGCATTCATTTGCCGGGAGCGTCCGCGGGGACTCGAAATTACCTTTGCCGTTGTTCCGGCAATATCTACGGTTTTATCGATACTACCGCCATCCACTACGATAATTTCATGGATACCATCCAGCGCTGCCAA
This sequence comes from uncultured Dehalococcoidales bacterium, assembly GCA_964624325.1. Classification (GTDB taxonomy): domain Bacteria; phylum Chloroflexota; class Dehalococcoidia; order Dehalococcoidales; family UBA1222; genus SURF-27. Next base: position 4,195 of record CAZUXO010000301.1, on the reverse strand, counting down.
AGTTTTCAAAGAAGAGCCAATAATCGCTTCTTCGTCCAATACCGGAATTATCACGCTGATTGGCATAGGCCTTCCTATTTTGCAGCAGCCTTTATGCCTGAGCCATTTTGCTTCGACTGAAGGGCTACGTGCGACTGTTGTTCCTGCTTCGCTATGCGCAGGTTTAGCGCCTGTTTTACGCTAAAACCCAAAACAATGAGCGCGGCGATGCCCATGACTGCGTACCAGATGAATCGCACGCCGCTAGTGATGTTCTGTCCCAAAACGCAAAATACTATGGTACCCGGAAGTATACCCAACGCCGTGGCCCAGAAATATCCCCAGAAACCGATAGATGTTACTCCTGATAAATAACTGATGGCGCTGAACGACAGTAGCGGAATAAAACGGGCGACAAGAACTGAATTGTTACCGTAGCGTTTGAAGAAGCGGTCCACAGAATTCATGGCTCGACGGCTCACCAGTTTTTCTACAACCGGACGCCCCAGAGACCGGGCGACATAAAAGCAAATTAATCCACCGATAAGGGAAGTGCTCCATGTCAGCAAAGTGCCCCAGAAAGCTCCAAAAAGCAACCCGTTGGCGAGAGCGGGCACAAAGGCCGGCAAAGGAGCCACAATAGCCTGAAGTATCATAATAAGACCGGCAATAACTGGAGCCCAGACTCCAAAAGATTTGATATAAATCTTTAACCCTTCCAGGTCGCCGCGATAAATGGTATCGAAGACGTAACGCAGCCCAGCACCAAAGTCCGGCCGCAAGAAGTATGCTAGAGCGAAGGTGATGGCGAGAGCTACTAACACAGATAGGTTTAACCAAAAGTAGAAACGCCCGGTGCCAGTCTCAGATTCGATGACGTCTGTAATGCGCTTTCCGTCAGTCTGCATAAAACTTCTCAAAACTGTACTTTAGCTATGTGTGGACGATATTTTCTCCGCACCAACCTCGGTACAAGTATCTTTTTTAAGATTATTAGCCATGTGGCTATCGATGATTTTCTTAACGGTAAAGGCGAAGACAATTAAAGTGGCCACCCCAAGAAATGCCCACAAACCCAATTTGGCAATAGAGGTCATACTCTGACCTAACCATGAATATACGATTGTGGCGGGCAGTTGACCGAGTCCCGTGGCCCACAAGAAACCCCAGAATGAAATCGAGGTTAATCCAGCTATGTAGCTGACGGCGTCAAAAGACACCACCGGTAAAAGACGGGCGATGAGTACTGAGTTATTACCATAACGGTCGAAAAATCGGTCCACCAAAGTCATCGCCTTTTTGCTTACAAATCGTTCTGCCGCCGGCCGGCCTAACCAGCGTGAGATGTAGAAGCAAATAATAGCACCCGCCATTGCACTGCTCCATGACAACAGGGTCCCCCAGAACGCGCCGAACAACAGCCCGTTTGTTACAGTAACAATAAAAGCTGGCAGGGGAGCCATCACTGACTGTAAAATCATGATTAGAGCTGAAATTATCGGTGGCCTGAAACCGAAGTGAAGCAAGTAATTCTTTAGCCCTTCGAGGTCTCCATGGGAAAGAATATTTATGATGGTATCCACATTGGATTTGAATGCCGAAACGGTATTATATAGCAGAACAAAAACTAGTGCTATAAGGACGATAATAATGCTGTTACGCAGACAAGTCGCATGATTGAACACACGTTTGGGATTGGGGGTAGGTTTTGTCGCCAATGTGTTACTTCCCAACGCAATCTCCTCCCCCGGTACTTTGAACATCCATAGCGAGCACGCATGAACAATGGTAGGTACCGACGTCGTGTGCCGTATCGAGAGTGGTATATTTAGCCCCTGCACACTGTGGCAGTTTTTCGGGCATTTGGCGGTAGATAAGCGGTATTTGCTCGCTCTTCCCCACAGTATCAGGCATGGCAGATTCCCACATCAGTTCTATCAATTGGGAACGATAGACGTCACAGTAAGGATCCGGGGCCATGATACACCCGGTCCCTTGTGCTGTTTCGAGGCTGTAATACGCCTGCGCGAAGCAGCCGCCACCGCAGAAATACTTTAAATAACATGTACTGCATCCGGCTTTTTTTTGAACCGAGTTGGCACGTACCCATTCTGTCTTGGGCGAAGTTAACCAGATATCCCCGAGGCTTTTATCCCTGATTGAACCGCAATCAAATTCAGGGGCTCCCACCAGCGAGGCACAGGGGTAAATGTGTCCGTCAGTATTGACGGCGAGCACGCCGTAGCAGGAGTTACACAGGTCATTCTTGTGTCCCCTACCCTTTACCCGCGCAGACAGGGATTCGGCGTTATCCACCACAATATTCACTTCGCCGGCAGTCTCGCGTAATTGCTCCATCGTTTGCGCAATTTCTTCACCACTTAGTATTAGGTCGGCACTGGTTGATCGCATGCGACCGCACTCGTGTAACCAAATTATATGATGATCTTTGATCCCGAGTGCCGCCAGGAAACGTGTCGTTTCCACCGCTTTGGCGTAGTTAAGTTTGGTTAACGTGGTGGATACAATGGGTATGATGCCCACGCCAATCAGTTCCTTTATTCCTTCCAACGCGCGATCGAAACTACCATTTCCTCGAATAATATCATTGGTTTCGGCATCAGGGCCTTCCAAACCTACCTGAACCATCAAGTTGTCTCCGGATAATGCTCTGAGCTGTTGGGCAACATTCTTCGTGACAAGTACGCCGCTGGTTAAGATTACCAGCCGTACCCTTGAAGTAATGTATTCGACCAGGTCCAGCAGATCTTTCCTTAGGAATGGCTCTCCTCCCGTGAAATAAATCCGCGTCGCACCCAGCGCCAGAGCTTCATCCACCAGATTCCTGATTTCTACTGTTGTCATCGGAACGACGTTATCAATCCCCCCGTCAACAAGGCAGTGTTCACAGCGTAAAGGGCAGGAATTGTTGGTGTAAATCCATAACTCTTCCAGTGCGGCCGGAGCTATCACCATGCTACGCCCTAAATAGCCCGGAGTGGTGTCAGGAGCAGTCGAGACAAAACCAGCTTGAGCAGCGTTTTCAATAAAACCTAGAGTATCATCGGAATTTTGCCCGTACTCGATACCTGCCCATTCCGTTACCTCCCGTAACGTACGCCGGCCGTCACAACGGCGAATTATAGCCGAGCCAAGCATATTGGTGCTAACCCAATTTGGGGAAGCAGGGTCAATTAAAAGACAGACACTGTTACGCGCCTGCTGAACAACACCGGGCGAAAACAAAACGCTTTCGGGTGAAATATGGTGCCTGATCTTTATTTTACTTTCGCATATTTCGCTTTTCATCGTCATGCTTTCCGATATGCCAGAATAATATCATCCAAAACGGTAGAAAGACTAGTGTATTTTAGCCAAGCGATGCACTAATCCGTCCTGGGCTTTTCTACTCATCTGAGCCAGTTTGCTCATCCTTAGCGATAGTTCCATAAACTGCTTGTATGGTAAAGAAAGCACCAATTCATCTTTGTTAAAACCCCCTGACGTGCGTGACCCGACACACAGAAATGAGATACGCGGTTCACCACTATTAAATACTTCTGCCACGTTATCACCGCATACGGCCCGGTTACGCCTGAAGCGAAGATTAATGCCCTCGATGATAAGAGACGCTGTCATCACCTGCGCGGGTTGGAGAACGAGAATTACCACATCGGCGTCATCCAGTGGGCCTATACGCAAAGCAGCCACTTTATCGGGAATCCTGAATTCGATTTCACCGTAGTGCGGTTCGCGCAAGCCGAGGGTCAACTCGGCATTGTTGCACTTCAGGTCACTAAGACGCATGATGAATTGCTTTCCTTTGGCGGCTTCCGAGACAAACCGGCAAAACGGTGCTTTACCGGGAAGGTGGTCAAAACCGAAATCGGACAAAGGTTCACCCGGGCGGTATACTTTAATCCCAACTGGGAGCCCAGGCATACCTAGATACTCTTGAAGTTTGCGGCCTACAGACGTGGCATTATACGGCATGATTACACCTGTCCTTTCCAACAAGAGGCAGAAAATAGAAATAGGGATATAGTCTTATTATTATTGCTTATATATACTATAAGAATAATAGGTTATTGAATAACTTTTTGCAAGCGGGAGTGATAAAGAACATCGAACCAATCAAATATAAGTATGGTCCCGCCTATAATGCTTTGTTTGCAGACGAAATTACCAGTGCTGGTCTGCCAAGTTATGTTGTTTA
>CAZUXO010000300.1:0-3817 GCA_964624325.1 uncultured Dehalococcoidales bacterium | reverse complement strand
GAACTGATTTTGCTAAGATAACTGACGACCAGGTGGCTCTCGTTGAGAGCCGGTTGAATAATCGGCCAAGAAAGTGCCTGGGATTCAGAACGCCGATTGAAGCCGCTGCTTCATCTGTTGCACTTCGACATTGAATGTGGGCACCGATTACAGGCGAATTATAGCATATCATTAAAAGGGGAATGGGCGTTTTTAGTACATTCTATTTGCTGTTATGTTTGTTCAGGTATACCCGATAGCCTATAATGAATCAACGTGGCATCCAGACTGCTCATAGTCGGGGGTGTTGGAACCAGAGACAAGGTGAATTTCCAATTGGTATTGTATTGAAACATCGCGGGAGTTGAAATGTCAGAAATACGCGAGAGATTGATCGCCGAGCAACGTAGAATCATCAATGATATGGTGCGTCTTTGACGTAGCTGCAAAAGAGAAAGAAATAACCGAGATTGAAAGAGCCATCGTCGCCCCTGACTTCTGGGGGGACGCCGCCTCGGCGCAGGCCAATATGCGCCGGCTGGCCGAGCTTAAAAAGACGGTTAGCCGGTGGCGGGCGCTGGAGTGTAAGGCGGCGGAACTCGAAGAATTGATGACGCTGGAAGAAGACTCCCCAAACCCGTCCATGGGTGCCGAAATAGAAGATGAAATGTCTCATTTGGCATCCCAACTGGACGATTTGGAGTTCAAGTTGTCTTTTGCCAGCCCGTATGACTTGCGCAATGCCATTCTGTCCATCCACGCGGGAGCCGGTGGTGTCGAAAGCCAGGACTGGGCCGAGATGCTGCTGCGCATGTACCTCGGTTGGGTTGAGGCACACGCTTACAAGGTAGAGATACTCGACAGGTCTTCCGGCGACGAGGCCGGTCTAAAGAGCGTGACACTGGAAATTTCCGGCGATTACGCTTACGGTTACCTTAAAAGCGAACACGGTGTGCATCGCCTGATTCGACTTTCACCATATGACTCGGACCATGCGCGTCACACCTCCTTCGCACTGGTGGAGGTCATGCCGGAAGCCGAGGGCGATGTAGATATTATTATCAAACCGGATGACCTCAGGGTGGAAGCCTATCGCTCCAGCGGGCCTGGTGGTCAGAACGTTCAAAAAGTCTCCAGCGCCGTACGCATTATCCATGTTCCCAGCGGCCTGGTGGTGACCAGCCAGACAGAACGCTCGCAGCACCAGAATAAGGAAATTGCCTTACGCATTCTCAAAGCCAGGCTTTTCAAGCTTGAACTGGCTAAGCGCGAGCAGGAGCATGCCAAACTCAAGGGCAAGTTTGTTTCAGCAGAGTGGGGCAACCAGATACGTAGCTATACTCTGCACCCCTACCGGTTGGTTAAAGACCACCGTACAAGTTTCGAAACGGGTAACACGGATGCTGTATTAAATGGAGATATTGATGGGTTTATCAAAGCCTATTTGAGGTCTGGTATGGGGCAGGAGAATGTGTAAAAAAATCGGGAATCTTGCAGTCGTTCTAGCTCTTGTTGTTAGCCTGCTGGCGGGATTATCGCCCGGGCTCTTGCTGGCTGCTGGAGATATTACTGTCGTTTCCAGCACGGCGACGCCGCAGTTCCCTTCGTCGCTCACCTTCAGTTTGCAGGCGACAGGCGCAGCGAATATCGTAGACGTACGTTTGCATTATATCGTCGAGCGCCAGAGCTTTGTGAGGGTGGTGACCGAGCAAAAACCTGGTTTCAGCTCTTCTCGTAATATCACTACCGTTTACACCTGGGACATGCGCCAGAGCGGCGGTTTACCTGCCGGCACTGTTGTGTATTACTGGTGGACTATCACTGACAGTGCCAAAAATATTTCCAATACGGCACAACAGAAGGTCAGTTTTGATGATACGCGCTTCTCCTGGCGAACTCTTAAGGGCAGTAATATTACTATGTACTGGTACAGCGGGAATACAGCTTTCGCCCAAACACTGATGGACAAGTCCCTTGCCAGCCTGGCCATCCTGGCAACGAATACAGGCGCTCAACTCAATCGTCCGGTATCGATATACATTTATGATAATTCCACCGATATGAAGGGAGCTATGATTTTTGCCCAGGACTGGACTGGAGGAGCCACCTATCCGCCTTACAGCACGATTGTTATCGGAATCAATTCATCCAACCTTGAATGGGGCAAAGGCGCGCTGGTACACGAACTGACTCACATGGTGAACTACCAGATGACCAATAATCCCTATAGCAGCATGCCGACGTGGTTGGATGAAGGTTTGGCTATGTATTCCCAGGGCTCCCTGGATTCAACCTTCGAAGTTTCGCTGGTTTCAGCCATTGCGCAGGGCAGGTTATTTACCGTGCGTAGTATGGCCAGCCCGTTTTCAACAGATGCCGCGCTTTCCTATCAGGAGTACGCCCAGAGCTACAGCATCATCGATTTCCTGGTATCCAGATATGGTCAGACGAAAATGGCGGCGCTTCTGCAAGCCTTTCAGGATGGCAATACCTTCGATGGCGCTATTTTGCAGGTTTATGGTTTTGATATGGACGGGCTCAATAAATTATGGCTGACTTATGCCACCCAAAAATATCTGTTCGCAAAGACCGGAGCCACGGCATGAAAAAGGCAATTTCCCTTTTATTGTCTCTGGCGTGCATTATCGCCCTTATCGGATGTAATAACACCGGCACGGCGTTGCCCGGCGCCGGTGGTGCGGGGACGCTCAACCTGTACAATATCGACCCTCTCACTCTGGATCCGGCCATGGCCGGAGATGGCACTTCCAACGGATATATACTTCAGCTTTTCAGCGGGCTGGTACGGCTGGATGCCAGCCTTGAACCTGTGGCTGATATTGCTTCCGCCTGGCAAATAAGCCCTGATGGAATCACCTATTCCTTCCAATTGCGCCGTGATGTCAGTTTTCAGGACGGGCGCAAGATTACAGCGGGCGAGCTCAAATACTCCTGGGAGCGCGCCTGTAATCCGGCTACCGGTTCACAAACGGCCTCCACCTATTTGGGGGACATACAGGGTGCTACCGAGATGCTCTCCGGAAAAGCTCAAAGTCTCAACGGTGTTCAGGTAATTGACGGTTACACATTAAAGGTCGTGTTGGTCAGCCCGAGTTCCTCTTTCCTTGCCAAGCTAAGCTATCCCACCGCCTTTGTTGTGGACAGCTATGAGGTTGCAACGGGGAGCTCCTGGTGGCAGTCCCCTAACGGTACCGGTCCCTTCAGGTTGGCGTCGTGGACTCGAGGCAGCCGTCTGGTGCTTGAGCGCAACCCGCTGTATTATGGCGATAAGCCTAAACTCAACAAGGTGGTTTACAAATTGCTGGCGGGCATACCTATGAGCCTCTATGAATCGGGGGAGATTGATGTGGCCGACATAGACGTTTCATATTTTGACCGCGTCATGGATCCGGCCGGACCTTTCTACTCACAACTGATGACCACCCCGGAACTCAGCCTGACGTACCTGGGATTCGATATCAGCAAGCCCCCCTTCGACGATCTGAATATCCGCCGTGCTTTTTCCATGGCGGTTAACAAGCAGCGACTGGCCCAACTCATGTTCCGCGACATCGTGTCCCCCGCCGGAGGTATACTTCCGCCAGGCATGCCGGGTTACAACCCCGCGCTTAAAAGCATCGGTTTCGATGTCAACGCGGCCAAGGCTTTGATAGCCACATCAAAATACGGCAACGCGGCCAATCTGCCAAAGATTGTAATAACCGCAAGTGGTTACGGAGGGCTGGTTTCCGGTGACCTTGTAGCCATAGTTTTCGACTGGGAAGCGGCCTTTGGCATAGACATTGAGATAAGGCAGCTTGACCCCTCGCAGTTTTCC
>CAZUXO010000299.1:0-2647 GCA_964624325.1 uncultured Dehalococcoidales bacterium | reverse complement strand
GAGATTACATCGGTGACTTAACTGATCGTTTTGGTTTGGATATGTCTGATTTATCACTACTCCCGGACAAGATTTCGCTGGTGCTGAACCTCAGACAAAGAGGTATCGATCAGGATGCTGATCTTCTCTTGGGCGGCGAAGATATCGTCAAAGTCTTCAAACAACGTATTTGGTATGAAGAGCGGCGTGTTATTAATCAAGTCGTCCCAATGATTTGCCAACTTGTCGCCGTATTAGAGCCAGATTGCGAGATTGATCTTCGGTTTACTAAGGGAACTGATCAAATCGGTGAATTGATGACCGATGCTACGACGGTGAGCAATTTATCAATCGGCGCATTTACTTCAGCTGCTATTAATACGGTTCGTAAAAGTTTTAAGGTTGATACACTCGGGGACAGCATTACTTTCATCGAGGAGAAAGGAACACCACGTTATATCGAAACTAGACCAATTCGGCCTACGGACTTTCCGGCAACGCTGAATAAATCGAACGAAGAACCTGTTTAAGATCGTAATCATCGCGGTTCCGGTGCTCCATCGTCAGGCGTATAAATTGAAACAGTTAGCAAGGCCGGTATGTATAAGGACGTTTTAGTAGGCTGGGAGAGGTTAGAGGGTGCATTGACAGCCGTATGGCCAGGGTATACTCTTTTGACTGCAGTCGAAAACGAATACTAAACCTATCGATAAATGAAATCACGCGGAGGTAGAACGTATGGCACAGCAAATTAAGGCGGACAAGGAATACACGCTTGTCACTCAGATCATGCAGGTTGCGGATATATTCGTTAAGGTGAGGGAGCGGGAGCTACTGCCGCAAAACCTGTCGGCCACCGCCGCGGAGATCCTATTCCTGGTGGACGCCATGGGCCAGGACGTTACACCGGCCAAGATAACCAGGATGCTACTGCGTGAGCCTCATTCCATATCCGGCATACTCAAGCGCATGGAGACGCACGGCCTGCTAAAGAGGACCAAGAACATGGAGCGCAAGAACCAGATCCGCATCACCCTGACCGCCAAGGGAGAAAAAGCCCTCAAGCAAGCCATGAAGCTGGATGGCACAACGAACGTCCTTTCCAGGCTGAGCGCGGCGCGGCAGAAAGAACTCAAAACAAGCCTGACGGCGCTCAAAGAGGCGGGCATGAAAGAACTGCGCCTCAGCCCCAAAGCGCTGCCCTGGCCTTAAATGCTGAAACTGGATGGGGTAAGCGATATAAACATATTGGTTGCGATAGGAGGCTATGATGCAGCAGTGGTATAAGTGCCCAATGTGTAGTCAAGAAATCTTGTACGGAGTTAACCCGTGCCCCTATTGTAAATGCTCTTTAGCCTGGTCTCAGCAGGGGCCAGTATTATATCTACCACCAACTGGGGACCCACAGCAAATAGCCACCACTAACATACCAAATATTTCAAGGCAAGGAAATCTAGCTAATTCGGATATACCTGAAGAAATCCGACATTGGAATTGGGGTGCATTTTTTCTAACATGGATCTGGGGTATTGGCAACAGTGTATGGTGGTCTTTCCTAACATTTATCCCTTATCTCGGGATTGTTGTTATGCCCTTTGTGCTCGGGGCTAAAGGCAATCAGTGGGCGTGGAAAAGCAAATCGTGGGAATCCACTGAACATTTTCAGAAAACACAGAAAACTTGGGCGAAATGGGGAATAGCAATTTTTTGCATAAATATTTTCTTTGTTTTGTTAGCCATTATTATCCTCAATACCACCAAATATGTTAGCTCCGGCAGGACGGAGATGTTGGCTACTGAGCGGGCCAATATTCAAACTGCAGTGGCAGCCTATATGTATGACCATAACGGTGCCGTGCCTTCAGGTCCGTTCATAGCCGGTACCCGCGGTGGTGACTTATCGCCCTTCCTGTTGGACAACCTAAACTGCACCTATGTCATTGATGCCAAAGGTATCGTAACTTCTCAGACGGGCTGTTTGAAATAGCAGGCATGAAACGCAGTTTGGCCACAACAGTGATAAATAGGAGGCTATGATGCAGGAATGGTATAAATGCCCTCAATGTAATAAAGATATCCTGTATGGGACTAACCCGTGTCCGCACTGTAACTGCTTCTTAGCCTGGTCACAACAAGGGCCAATCCGGTATCGACCGCCAGGCGGAGCACCGCAGCAACAGGTGATTCAATCCGATAACGCCAAAACGGTAAAACGAGTAGAATCCGAAAAACCAATTAAGAAAAGCAATATAGCTAAATTGCCCAAAATATCGGATGCTTTTATTAATCATATAAATAGTCATGCCTTGGTCAAAGATGAATGGGTACCTTGTCCTCGATGTGGACAAGGTACCGTAGAAGCCCCTGCAGGGAAAGCAATTGGTTGTTTGGCAGGAAGTGCAATGATTATTTGGTATATTGTTTTTACATTATTTGCTGCAATAATCGTGGGGATATTCTTTTGGCCGCTATCCATTGGTATAATAATCGGGGGCATAATCGGGGTTTTCCTTTTACCCTTACTGGGTACGGCTCTTGGTTTAGTTTATAGATGTAAATCATGCAATTACGCTTGGACGTTTGGAGACGTTGAGAATTATAAAAGTGGGATAAACACCTAAAACCGGATGTGCGAGGCAAAAGGATACAAATGTATTGATTGCGATAT
>CAZUXO010000298.1:0-4110 GCA_964624325.1 uncultured Dehalococcoidales bacterium | reverse complement strand
TATCAGCGTTGAGATTGAACTCCTGTTTTGTGGCTGGTTCTGGCTGAATGTACTTGAGCGAAAAATCGCCACTGTCATTGCTTTGCAACAGCAGCCCAGCCCAGCTCACATTGAGAGCTTTGCAGAGTGTCGGAAGCATTTCTAGCGCCAGTTCGTTAAGATCCAATATATAACTCATCTTGGCACTGAAACCCATCAGCGCATTGCGATACTCATAAGTCTGTGGGTAAAAAATGCGGTCGACAAATCTTTGGATGACCTTGTGCAATGGACGGAATGAAGCTATCAGCAGAAGGACGATCACGCTTACAAACAGCACTACGCCAAGTTTTTCGGTGTTAGGGAAAACGCGTAACACCAAAAAAACCGTGCCGACACATCCGCTAATGACAAAGGTCAGAGATGCAAAATAAGCCAATCCCGTCCTTGCCACCAGTTTGATATCCAGCAGTCGGTACTGCGAAATGGCATAACTGATAATGAGAGCATTGATTAAATTACCTATATGGTCAAGGGGATAAATCGCCAGAATTGAAATAAAATTGGTGATTGTGAGCAGGACCAGAATGCCCCATCCCACGAATAGGTACATGGTTCGGTTACGTTCCTTGGGGGCGGTGGAACGGCGGTATTTCATAACTAGTAATATGAGTACCAAACCGCTGAAGGAAAGACCGGTAATCCCTATAAAATATCTAGCCGGGTTGAAAAGGGCATAATACGTAACGCCATTTTCGACGTATGAATACTCAATAACGTGACCAGTGAAAGAGAATACCGCCAGTGCGGCAAGTGCAATGTAAGCTAGATATAGCAGCACACCAGCACGGCGTTCTGTATAGCCTATCGCGAAATGATAATAGGCCACCAGCGTCCAGATCAACGCCACAACCAGTATTTTATTCCAGAAAATCGTCTGCGCCGGCGGTGCATTTAGATGCACCATGAAAGAAGTGAAGCTCCAGGAAGCGGCTATCGCAAGATAATATGCGAAAAGTTTACCTACGCGATTATCCGCTCTTTGCAATGCGAAGGCGAGAAGAATGATATAAAAACAGGATGTGGTGAGAGGGATTAGCGCCAGCGTGTTCAAACCAGCCTCCTCTTTCGGCGGCTGTCCATCATTAAAAAGCTGCGGTTGCCATATTTAATCGTGGCAACCATTATGCTGAAAAATAATCTAATTTGTCAACAGGATATCACGTTAATTTATGCGCAAGGCTCAGACATGCTATATCTTAACGAAAATATTAATTCACCAAACGTTTCCCTTTACCAGTATTTGCTGATGCTCCCGACCACGCGGCCCACTGTCTTCAGGGCGTCCACATCGTCAGGAGCTTTTACCAGGCTGGTTATGTCACGATAAAACTTCCTGGTCTCCTCTACCGTATACCCAAGCGAGGCAAGGTAACAGGCGAAATACTCTCCCCCTGGGAAATTGGCGGAGTGTTTGACGTGGCGGTCAAGCGCCAGCATTCCTTCCTGGGCCTCGGCGCTGCTCATGGTATCATGCCGCCATGTGAGGCCGCGCCCCTCGACGTGGAAGCGCTCCTGCGCGCCGTCCATGCGGGTGTTGGAGGCCATGTAAAAAAGAAAACTGGCATACGTGTCGGGTTGCGCCTTTTCAATCAGCTCGGCAGTACGCATGATGCTGTCCCGGGTTTCGCCTGGGAACCCTACCACGACGTTAAAATTGGTGATGATACCCAGTTCTCTGGCAAAACGGGCCACGTTAATGGCGGCTTCGGGAGCATAGTTGCGCCCCATGGAGCGCAGCATGTCGGTGGAGCCCGACTCCACGCCGATGTCGAGCGCCACACAGCCTGAGCGCTTCATCTTTTCTAATAATGGATAGTCCATATTGCTTATGCGCGCATAAGCTGACCATTTCATTGTGATCCCATTCTTATCGCATGACTCGTATATAGCGTCGCAGAGTTGTCCGCATCTCTCGGGGGGTGCTGAAAAACAGGAGTCTGTAAAGCGGAACGTGTTTATGCCTAAATCTACAACATTGTGAATCAATTCCTGAACCACACTGTCTATGGCTCGATATCTAACCGGTTTGTCCCAATAAGAAACTTCCGAGCAATATGCACAGTTGAACGGGCAGCCGCGTCTGGTTTCTACAGGTAATACAAGCAATCTTCTGGGGGACGGGATGCCCATAAGCTTCCAGTCAGGGCGTCGAATTGCTTCGAATTGCAATGGCTGTCGTGGGGCTGTCATTACGATGCTGCTGTCGCGTTTGTAGACGAGACCTGCAATACAGCTTGTGTCAATCCTGGCTTCAATGGCTCGTATCAGTTCCAGAAAACTCTGTTCGCCTTCACGCATTATTATGTAATCTATTACGGGAACCATTTTTAGAATGTCTTGAGGAGGGATAGACCATGACAGCGGCCCGCCCAATACGATAACAGCATGTGGATTATCACGCTCGATTTTATCTGCTATCTGCTTTACGTCTTCAATACCCATGAATGTCGATGAGATGCCAACAATATCTGCATCATAAGGTTTTTCCGTATCAATGAAGTAGTCAGCGATCTCCACATCCACGCCGTTCTCGATAAGATATGAACCTAACACTGCGGGTGCTACCGTTGGGATGGAAAACTGCAGAGTCTGCTTGCCCGCCATGCCGGACAGGAAATTAATGGGGCCTACCGGCATCCCCATCTCGAGCAGTTGCGGCAACCTGACCGGAGCAAACCCGGTTACGATCAAAATACGACTTTTAATCTTCCCTATGTTTCCCATATCTTTGGTCGTTTCTATTTATTTTGACAACTATCCATCAAACGATAGTATATCAAACGTTTGCGTTCTGAGCAGTAATGCGGGCTTTAACCGAAACCGACGTATCTACGAGAAAACTAACTGTTTCTTCTTCGGGATTGATATGTTTAGCTTTTACGTGGGCAATATCGGCTCCGGCGGCTTTCTGACGTAACTCATAAGTTTTGAAAGCGCCTTCCGGAAGCAGTGTTATCATAAGCGGCCTCAGGCCGGTGAAAGACTCCAGTTCGGCATAGGGTGTATCGAGCATCTTTAGTTCCTCATGAATCAGTTCGGCGATTCTTTCGACAGATCTCTTGCGGTCTTCTCCTTTCATTTCCAAGTACAGGTGCAGTATCGGCTTTTCACGCACCTCTTTGCGCGCCACCCAGTCCGCGTATTCCAGCCCGCTATTCTCAATCGCGCGCCAGATTGTCTTTTCGCCCAACCGAGTAAAACCGGCTATATCTATTTGATCGTCTATACGGGCGACAAAACTCATTTGGGGGATGTCGATGTTCAAATTATCGTTGCGCCTCGACAGTATTTTTATCATGTGTCCCAGGCGGTAGCGTACGAAAGGCCCTCCGTGCAGGCTGGTAATTACCAACTCGTAGTTGCCCGGTTCTAGTTCATTCAAAAGAAGAGTACGCGGCTTGAAAGTGATGTCTTCGCGCGAGCGCAGGGCGTCCTTTTCGGGAATGAACTCTAAAAAGTTCAAATGCGGCACAAATGTCATTCCGCTATGATCCCAGGCCTGCATGGCGATAATGGGAGCCTCGGTGCAGCCGTGAAAATCCAGCGGATAGCATCCCCACATTTCCTTGATTTTCTCGCGGAATACCTCACCGTCGATACCGAAGGTCACCAGCCCTTTGAGTTTCCATAAATCCCGGGGCAGCAGTGCGCGGCGGTCCAATTTCGCTTTTAACATTCCGCTGGCCAGTCTTGCGAGCGTTTTGGGATTTTTCTTAAGCCAGCTATTCGCATCGTTATTTTCCCGCGCCTGGCGGCTGAAACGCTGCCCGATGGCCACCGCCACGCTGGACATACAGATAGACATATCTAACCCTTCGGAGAGGGCCATCTCAAAGCCTTTTTTCATGCGCTCTTCGAATGGCATCCTTTCTGCTTCGGCCACTGGAGGCAGCATGGTGAACAGCTCGTGTGGGAATGCTCTCACGATGGTACCTGTGGCATATGAGGGAGGCGCCATGCTGTAGAGCACCCTGTCGTTTTTGTGAATATTGACCTCGCCGCGCTTGTTGGCGGCTGCCAGGATCATCATGGCGAATACCAGTTGTTCGATCTCATCGAAAAGATCGG
>CAZUXO010000297.1:0-6710 GCA_964624325.1 uncultured Dehalococcoidales bacterium | reverse complement strand
TCCAGAAACGCCGGCGCGAACGTCTGACCTACCAATTCGAAAGAATATCTACGAAACGCTCAATGGAGCGCCCGGCATCGGTGATGTTGTATGCGTCGAGATCGGTGGTAACTTCTTTTACCAACTGATTGAGCTCTGATAGTATCCAGCGGTCCATCTCTGAAGGCTGCTGATTGGGTGCATCTGATGCTGGATTATAGCTATCAATGTTGGCGTACGTGACAAAAAATGAATAAACATTCCACAATATGAGCATGAACTGGCGTGTCACCTCCGAGACCAGCTGCTCCGAAAAGCGTCTGGCGTTGCCGGGAGGGGCCGCGGTGAAGAGGTACCATCGCAGCGCATCCGCACCGTACTTCTGCAGCACTGGTAGAGGCTCCACGATATTACCACGCGACTTGCTCATTTTTTCACCCTGCCCATCCAGGATGTGCCCAAGGCAGATAACGTTTTTGTAGCACGGCTTGTCGAAAAGCAAAGTTGATATGGCGTGCAGACTATAGAACCAACCGCGAGTTTGGTCCACGGCCTCGCAAATATAATCAGCTGGAAAACGCCCGTCTTCAAAGATACCGCGGCTTTCAGCCTCAAAGGGATAATGCCACTGGGCGATTGGCATAGCACCGGAATCGAACCAACAGTCAATGACCTCGCTGGCACGTTTCATGCGGCAACCGCACTGAAAGCAGTCAAACCCAGCCTCATCCACATATGGTCGATGCAGGTCAAAGGGTTCGTTAAGACCAACAAAACCCGGCTTGGTCTTCAATTCATCGATACCACCAACACACTCCTGCGCCCCGCACCGTTCGCATACCCAGACGGGCAAGGGGGTGCCCCAGTAACGCTCACGGGAAAAAGCCCAATCCACGTTGTTGGCCAGCCAGTCACCAAAGCGACCTTCCTTAATGTGCTCGGGAATCCAATTGATCTGTTGATTACCAGCCACCAACCGCTCCTTAAGCATAGCTGTTTTAATATACCATGACTTTTTAGCGTAGTAGAGAAGTGGTGTGGAACAACGCCAGCAAAATGGATAGGTGTGATGAATTATTTCAGTCTTGAGCAATAATCCTCTGGATTTCAAATCAGCCATGATATCCTTGTCGGCATTTTTTACAAATCTTCCAGAAAATTGGTAGTTGCCCAATATTTTTCCTTGTAGATCCACATGCTGCACGAAGTCCAGACCCTCAATGCGTCCGGCATCGAAGTCCGCCTCGCCGAAAGCCGGAGCAACGTGGACAATGCCAGTACCGTCATCCATGGTGACAAAAGAGGTGGCTATCACAGGATAACTCAGGTTTGTATCGAGAGTTTCGGCTGAAATAACCGGGCTCGATTGAGTCCCACCAGTCATAAAGCGTTGCCGCTCTACCCCAAATTCATGCGGGTTGTAGAGCGGGGTGTAGCTCAAGCCTATCAGATCTGTCCCTTTCACCACCATCCCCACATGCGCTTGGTTCAGGCCGGTAGACTCCAAACGAGCACAAGCCATGATGATATTTTCTCCATCGAGTTCTATCACGGCATAGTCGGATTCGCTGTTCACGGCCAGCGCGGTATTGCCTGGCAACGTCCAAGGAGTGGTGGTCCAGGCAAGAAGGTATAAAGGCAAATGTGTGTCGATTTCTCCACCGAGGAGTTTGCCTACAATCGAATATTCTAATACTTTAAACTTTATGTAAACCGAGGGGTCTGGAGTGTCGTCTTTATAACCCTGAGCCACTTCGTGCGAGGAAAGCGAGGTGCCGCAACGCGGACAATGCGGCGTTACGCGGTACCCCTGATAAACAAGCCCTTTATCCCACATCTGTTTGATAGTCCACCAGACGCTCTCAATGTAGGTGTTGTCCATGGTGATGTATGGGTGCTCAAGGTCAACCCAGAACCCTATGCGCTCGGTAAGGGCGTCCCATTCCTTGAGATAGCGGAAAACGCTCTCTCGGCACTTGGCATTAAATTTATCGATACCATAGCGCTCGATATCCATTTTATTGGTAAAACCGAGTTGCTTTTCGACTTCGATTTCAACGGGGAGACCGTGAGTGTCCCACCCCGCAATGCGCGGCGCATAGTAGCCCTGCATGGATTTGTAACGCGGTATGACGTCTTTAAAAACACGCGAGATGACGTGGTGTATACCTGGTTTTCCGTTAGCCGTCGGGGGGCCTTCGTAAAAACTGAAACGCTTTCCTTTGGCGCGCTTCTCCACGCTGCGCTTAAATATATTATTTTCGCGCCAGAAATCCAGGGTGACATTCTCCATCTGTACGAAATTGGCCTTACTTCCTACCGCTCTAAACATATCTTGCCCCTTATAAAAAATAAGCCCGCCCAACCGAGGACGGGTTTATACCCGTGGTACCACAAGCGGTCTTTGGCGGACATCTCCGGAGATATTTCCAAAAAGGAAACGGGAGAACTTGTTATCACCTTACCAGACTCGCTTTTACGCCACTACCTTTTCAGGCTTCTCCGCCACAACCTTTGGCCTGCCTATTCAATTGACAATATTATAACACTACTTGTTCTTGGGTAGTACAATTACCTTACGTGCTTCACCGAAACCTACACTTTCGGTGGTAACGCAGGGATGTTCGGCCAACTCTAGATGGATAATTCTCCGTTCGTAAGCAGGCATGGGTTCCAAAGTGCATGCTCTGCCATTTCCCTCTACCTGGTCTGCCACTTGACGAGCCAAATTGCGCAGAGACTCATAGCGACGTTTCTTGTAACCATTAACATCGATAACCAATGGGACGGCAAACCCCATAGCGTGGGTGACCATCAATCGCGTAACATACTGCAGGCATGCTAGTGTTTGTCCTCGTCGCCCAATGAGAATGCCCAAATCTTCGCCCACTATATCCAAAACAACTGGGGACTCGGATTTTTCTTCATCGTCTACAACGAGATTGCCACTTTGGGACAAAACACTGGCATCCAGGCCCATGTTAGACAGTATCGTCTCCAGACTTTCCTGAGCACGAAGGATCATTTCATCAGGTGCAATCCTGTTGGCATTCTCGGTAACCCGAATCCGGGCTGCTTCAGATCCTATGCCAAGTAAGCCGCCAGGTTTGCCCTCACTTAGAATTTCTATCTCAACCTGGTCGAGCCTCAAGCCAAGCTGTTCAAGAGCCTGTCTGGTGGCTTCTTGCACCGTCTTTCCGGCTATCTCAAGCTCTTTCATTTGAATCCTTTCTATCGGTAACTACCAACCCGCATCGGATACCAGATAGTTAGCGAAGATAATTTACTTTTTTGGTTTTCGTATGATGCTAGTTGCCTGACCTTTCTTTAAGGGTATCAAAGCAAACGCTTGCCTTGGTAAATCGGATAATCCACCCCAGCCACTGAAAAAATATTGCATTACAATGCGAACGACAGCGTTGACAACCCAGTACAATGCCAGTCCGCTCGGCACGCTAACAGAAAAGAATCCAAACATTATAGGCATCATGACCTGCATGAGCTGTGCTTGCTGAGCCTGTTTGGGATCAGTAGAGGTTTGTGTTGTCATCTTCTGCTGCAGCCACATACTCAACCCGACCAAAATAGCCAACAGGTAATCGGATGAACCCAAGTTTAGCCATAGGAAATGCGTATTGAGCGGCATGGCGGCGAATATCACGGGCCAAGAATAGAGGTTTCCAGAAAGGTTCAGGAAACTCTCCGGAGTTACCGCCATTACGCCTTGAATGCCTTGGTAAAGCGCAATCCAGATAGGCGTTTGGAGAAGAGTCGGCAGCAGACAACCGGCCGGACTAACCCCAGACTCGCGGTAGAGTTTCATCTGCTCCTGAGCCAGCATCGGAGCATCTTTAGCGTGTTTTTTCTGGAGCGCAGACAGTTTGGGTTGAATGTCCTGCATGGCCTTTGTAGCTTTCATCTGCTTGCGAGTAAGCGGATACATAGCCGCATTGATGAAGAGCGTCAGTACAATAATCGACAACCCAAAACTATTTCCCAGATAATGCGACAGGGCAATCAGTACGTTGGTTATGGGTTGGAGTATAACCAGATTCCAAATGTCTCCGATAATTTCCAAATTAAATCTTCCTCACTATACAGCGTTAGGTTTATCAGAAACCATATTGCTATTCTTCATTTATCAACAAATCAAACTGCTTCACTTCGTGGCAGTCACGGTAACCGTGGCTGTAGCCGTTACCGTAGCGGTGACAGGCATAGTGGCGGCCACAGACCCCAGGGGATACGCTTTCGGCACACCTGTCGCCAGATCCAAGGCATATATTTTCTCAGATTGGAAGCCATGGATATACACAACACCACCCAAGGTCGAAAGTGAAGAGCTTACGGTAAGTTTGTTTTGGTTGCTATCCGTAACCCTCAAGTCAACAACGAGGACTTGCGATTTATTCTCGCTGGCATCCAGCGAATAAATTTTGCCATCATAAGTGGCTACGACCACTTTCCGGTTCACAACTACGGGAGAAGATGAAATTTTATTACCCAAATCGAAAGTCGTCACCTGAGTGCCATCCTGAGTTTTGACGGCGTAGACCTTCCCGTCCAGACAGGGGGCATAGAGTATCCCGTTAAAAATAACTGGGGTCGCCCAGAACCACGCGGCTGGTCCGTTTACGCTTCGACCAGAAGCGGGAAACTGCCACTTGAGGTTGCCAGTGGCTTCGTCCAAGGCATATATACTACGATCAAATGAAGCCACGTAAACAGTGCCGCCATCAATCACAGGAGTAGAAAGGATAGCGCCCTGAGTAACAAACGACCATTTTTCCTTCCCTGTAACCGCGTCTACTGCGTATAATTTCTTGTCGAAGGAGCCTATAAAAACGTTTCCATTATTGACAGCAGGGGTAGACCAGATCTTATTACCCGTAGTAAATTGCCATATCTCGGAGAGCGAGACGCCATCCAGTGCATAAAGGCTGCCGTTGGAAGAGCCTACAAAGACCTTCCCCTGGCTGACGACAGCCCCCCCTACGATGGGTTTTGAATCGTCAGTGTCCAGAACGACACTGGTCGATATGCGAGTGTTGACATTGAATGTGTAAACTTTGCCATTATACCCGGCGATGTACAACTGGTCTCCATTAATCGACATGTTGCCATAAACGGGAACAACAGTCGAGGAAGGCGAGCAACCTAAACCACCACCGCCTAGCGAGGTAGTGTCTACTGCGACCCCCCAAAGGGTATTCCCGTTAGCAGCAGTTAAAGCGTCAAGTTGTCCCAATCCAGATACAGTGTAAATATTGTCGCCGTTTACAATGACTCCGGTCCAGCCTGCTGACACCGCCGAAGAACCGCAACCGGTAAACGTACTAAATGTCACAATCAAAGTTAGGGTTAGGGCAAAAACAGTAGCAAATATTTCTTTCTTCAACTCAAACTTCCCCTATCAGACACTTCTTAATTGGGTTTGTCAGGCACAGGATCATAACCGCCTTCATGCCACGGATGGCAGCGGGCAATACGCCTTGCCCCCTTCCAGACTCCATCAATCAGGCCAAACCTAGTAATGGCTTCATACGTGTATTGCGAACAGGTAGGCTGGTAGCGGCAGGTTGAAGGCATAACCCGTGAAATAGTCCGCTGGTAGAGCTTAATCATTCCCTGAACAATTCTTTTTATCATTCTTCACCAACAGCCCAGCACCTGTCAGTAGATTTAAAACCACTGTTTTAAGGGTCCCAAACCCAATTCGTGCTGCTTGCGGCCGGGCGCTGACTATAATATCCATCCCGGGTTTGAGATCCAATTGTCTGAATATTTCTCTCAGCCTACGCTTTACGAGATTTCGTACCACGGCTTTCCCAACACGCTTGCTTACAATGAAACCGAAACGCGCGTAGGGTAAACCACTTGGACGGCTTTTAATCCCCACCAACCCACCCCCCACCCATTTGCCTTGCCCATGTACTCGGGCAAAATCCTCGGATTTGGTAAGATTCTGCTCCCCTTTCATAATTTCATTCGGCAAATGTCCAAGTCCGAATAAATCCAAAACAACTCTGGGGAGAAAAAAGGGTGTATTTCTTATACCACGGTAAGGCGTTGACGTCCTTTGAGCCTGCGGGCTTTCAGAACGTCCCTACCACCGCGTGACAACATCCGCTTGAGAAAACCATGCTCCCTTTTGCGGGGAATTTTTTTTGGTTGGTAAGTCCGTTTAGGCACTCTAACTCCTCGATAAAGACCTCATGAGTCCTTATAATTCTATTATTTAAGCTGACGCTTCAGTCTCTACTGAAGGAATTGCCTGTATGCTATCCACCACCATAGGCTTAGTTTCAACGACAGTCTTATTTTCAACAGCGCCTGGATTCAGATTGAGCGGAGGCACAAGCCCCTGCAAATGAATATGCTCAGGCACAAATGGCAACAGTGCTACATGTCTTGCCTGTTTAATAGCCAAAGCCAGCGAGTGTTGGTGGCGATTGCATGTACCCGTGCGACGACGAGGCTCTATCTTGCCGCGATCCGAAATAAAACGCCCCAGCATCCCCGTGTCTTTGTAATCTATCCCTTTCCCCCTGCTAGCACAAAAAGAACACACTTTGCGCTTTGGAGCAAATTTACCACCCGTCCATTTGCTAGGAGGACGCCTTCCCATAGGTCTAGCAGCCATCTTAGTTTCAACCACGATAAATGTATCTCCTAACTCTTAAATTCTGCAATTAAGTCCATAACTTAGCTAAAAGGCAGGTCGCCTGTTT
>CAZUXO010000296.1:0-5132 GCA_964624325.1 uncultured Dehalococcoidales bacterium | reverse complement strand
CGCACTTGCCTAGCAGGTATCGGGGCGGAGAAAAATATCCACACCCTCCAACCTTTGCTTTTGGTCTTTTCCAAGGAGACACCTTGATTGACGCCAAAGAATCGCAACGAGTCCATGAATTTGTTAGCGGGTGTGGCGTCGTCTGGACCACTGTGCCAAAGAGCGGTCCCGGGTTGGTCCAGGTCTACGGCAGCCGAACAACAGGTTCCATCGTCCAGCAACGGGTATATGCCGAGGCTCACCTTCCCTTTGAGATGGCGCTCATAGTGACCAAGGGTTACGGGTTCGCGGTTGCAGTACGCCGGCAGAGAGCCCCAGACATCGATTCTGCCTCTAAATCTGGCGGCGAATGCCTCCGTCAGACTATTTCCTGATATATTGAGCTGGCTGTCCTGGCTGACTAAACCTTCTATCGGCGATGTCTGGTGCATCGTTTCAATGCCATTCATCACAGTTCCCCTTTTTGCGAGCAACCAGGTGATCCTGGCTTATACCGTCTCCGGGAGCCGCATCAGATGCGCTCGATTTGAGTGGCATGTGTGCATGACCATTTGTCTGAGCGATATCAGCCAAAATCCCCCCCAAGAGGAGAAAGGCGCGCTCGGCCGTAGAGTTAGCCTTAGAACTAGGCGATTTGACAGCGGCTACATGGGAGACAACGCTCATACTTCAAAATATAGCGTGTCGATAATAATGTGTATAATGCGTAAAATAATGGGTAAACCATTTAATTTTGGGTCTAGGCACGTTTTGGTACATTTATTGGATTTTGTATATGTGGAATAACCTTTCTGTGGAGAAGGCGTTGTTTGCTTGGCTCCCATGGCGTCGTTCCATAATCAACACCTGGTGCAGTATGCCTAAGGGGTTTAATGGTTATGCATTGGACGATTTTCGTAAGTGGGCGGCGATTGAGCTAAAGGAACTTAAAATGCCGGAGAGCTATTTGTTGGAGTTTTATTGGATTTGTTGCGTTACTTCCGATTACAACATAGGATTCTCTGCAACCTATGAAAAAATAGAGGTAACTCCTTGGATATTGAAAAAATATGACGCGATTATGAGGTTCGCTCCAATAAATTACCCGATTGGGAAACGGTGGGTGCCGCCAGAAATATGGACCAAAAAAGATTGGGAACGTCTCCTCGATAATTTGGGTATCGACCACAATTATAAAATGTTCTTAGAAGCGAGGAAAAACCCTACACGAGGATTCATATTGCTTCCTGAAAACCATGCTTTTCGAGAGGTCTTAAAAGGATTCAAAGGACGGCCGGCAGCTTCTCGAAAGAGAGGTAGACCACCCAAATACTCGGATCGCATCGCAGTCAAATGTGCTATGCTTGCTGATAAATTAAGTTCAGAAATAGAAGTCGCTAAGGAAATACAACACTCAGAACATATTGATATGAAAATCCACAAGCCCTATGAGAGTTACCAAAGCGATATTGTAAATCATTTGATCGAACGGGGAAGAACAATGTTGAGAGAAACGTCTTCCATCAACACAAGCTGAGGTACTAAAGATATTGTTCGGATAATGATGTAAGGGATCTAAGAAATATCAGGAGAAAGCGAATTGACCGCATAGAGGGTGTACTGCACATCGGGCGCCAATCCCCGTCGGGGTCGCCAGTGCTTAACGCCCCCATAATTCAGTACCCTACCGGCTCGCTTATAAACCTTCCTCAGTCATCACCAGTTTGAAGAATGATTCTTTAGGTTGAACCCTCATGATGATGTTGCTCATAGGATAACTTTGGCGTTGTCGGATCATTTGCCTACCTCGCTACTTGGCTCAATCGTACTGTTGCTTTACAGAAAAATATAGCGCGACAGGTTGGTAACCAAACCTTGTACCTAAGGAATCCACGGACATTAAGCTCATATTCCGGCTAATACTATCAATTTGGCAAATTCCTATCCGGTGGTTGACTTCGTTTGGACAGCCAGCAGTTTATCAATAAGCTTTTGTCCCGCAGGACAAGCCGCAATAGTGATCCATTGGCTTTCTTTTCGGAAGCATAATGGGTAAGTGAGACAGATTTTTGGCTTTATTGCGTGCACTGTGCATCGGTTATCTTTTAGAAAATGGCATGGCTGAGTCATGACGCAATGGTCAGAGTATTTTTTCACCGTCTTATAAAATTCATTGTTGGAGATGCGCTGGTGGCGGGCAAGCCCTTTCGCTTCATCATAAGTTATTCTGACTCCATCAGTGAGGTCTCGGCAACAATGACCACAACCAACGCATTCTAGAAGCTGCAGACACATCTTGATGTTGCTGTCATTCCATGGCAAACCTTCAACTTCAAATTCAAAAACCACGATACCGGTTATCTCAGACATTATATACCTTGGTGTTTAAATTATTTAAAAACTGCGGGGATTGATTTTACACCAAAATCGCAATCACCCCATTATAGCGCCGACCAGATTAAACACAAAGATGAGCTTCAGTAGATTTCAAGGATCTTCACTCAGTGAACTGCCCCCGCACCTGCATCGTACCGATGTTGATAACAGTTATTGCGCTCTTTTTTTATCAAGTAACTATTGGCATTTTGGCTGTTCAGACTGCAGGAAATGGACATAACAGCAGGATACGAGTAGAGTTATCAGAGCACTGAGCTAGCGAGCTATGACGAAAAGGGGACAATCATCACAAACAAAAAGAAAAATACCGCAATCGTAGAAAAGCTGGAGGAGCTACAAGAAGGAGCCGAAGAGACCCTTGAGGAGGAACCACTCAAGGAGGAAATAGACGAGGAAGAACTCCCACCGAAAGAAGCTCTGGATGAAGTCGCGATCCCTCTCGCTGAACTGGCATTAGCGCTGGTAGCTCTGGAAGAACCGAGTCTGGTAGATGACCCGGTTCATATGTATCTGCACGAAATAGGGCGGGTACCGTTATTGACGTTTTCGGACGAAAAACGCCTGGCGCAGCAGGTGGAGATGGGTAAGCGCATTGGCGAAATAAAGAAGTATTGCCTTACGCAGACCGGGTGTGATCCAGCTTCAACTGGGATAATCCAGTGTATGTTACGCGAAATAGGCCAGGCAACACCTTTGATTCGTGGCCTGCAAAAAGAACTGGGTATCAATCCGGATAATACTTTCAAGGGGACACTGTTTAATCCGCAACTGCGTGCAGCCATTGACAACGAAATCGACCAGAACATCACCCTTGCGTTATCCCAAATGTTTAATAAACAGATAGCCGAAATAGAGAAGTCCATCATCGATCTCTCGCTCAACTCAAGATTATTACCTAAAGAGATGTTAGAGTGCATCAAGATTGAGACAAAGTTGGACGAAATGAACGAGCTGGCGGAGGATCCCGCATTTCTCAGTGCGATTCAACCTTTCGGAGGCAAAACACAGCGGTACTTTAACGAAATGCAGCGTGAAGCTGCCAAAGCCAAAAAACACCTCATTGAGGCCAACTTACGGCTGGTAGTGAGCGTGGCCAAAAAGCACATAGGCCGCGGTATGCCCCTACTTGACCTTTTCCAGGAAGGGAATATTGGCCTTATCCGTGCGGTAGAAAAATTCGACTACCATCGTGGCTTCAAATTTTCCACCTACGCCACCTGGTGGGTTCGTCAGGCTATAACACGAGCCATAGCCGATCAATCCCGTACGATCCGCATTCCGGTGCACATGGTGGAAACCATCAACAAACTCCAATCTGTTATTCGTCAGCTTTCACAGGAGCACGGCCGAGAGCCTACTCCAAAAGAGATTGGCAAATTGATGGAAATACCCGCTGACCGAGTGCGCGAGATAATGAAGCTTTCTCAGTTACCTGTTTCGCTGGAATCCCCCATTGGAGAGGAAGGGGACACGCACTTGGGAGATATCATAGAGGACAAGAACGCCGTAGCACCACCCGAGGCTGCCTCACGCCAACTATTGAAGGACCAGATCGACGGTGTGTTGTCGTCGCTCACACCGCGCGAGAGGAGAATACTACAGCTGCGCTTTGGTTTAGAGGACGGGGTTAGCCGTACTCTGGAAGAGGTGGGTAAGGAGTTCAACGTTACCAGGGAGCGCATCCGGCAGATTGAAGCAAAAGCCCTCAGAAAATTGCGTCATCCGAGCAGGAGCAGCAAGTTAAGAGATTTCTTGGAATAGCCTCAGGGTGTCCCGTTGATAACTTTTTTGATACCTGCTATTGTCTTGTGAGTAACTCAAAAAAGCTGGGGGACGAAATACGACGAATATTGCACGTCATCAGCCAATCACATCGGGGCGCCAAAAACCTAGTTTTTTTCCACATACGATACGCTCTCGGCATGTTTCCCTAATTTCCTCATTCTGTCGGGACATTGGAAACTCCTGATATCAGAGTAACACACGATCATTTCTGATTGAACACAATGACTTCCAACAGAGTAATAGTAATCGGTGCCGGGGCGGGCGGCATGATGGCCGCCGGTCGTGCTGCAGAAAGTGGCGCGGAAGTGCTACTGCTGGAAAAGACCGTGTATGCCGGAAACAAGATGCTTATCAGCGGACGGTCACGCTGCAACCTCAGCAATACCAGTGAGTTAGACGGTTTTATCGCCAAGTACGGCCCGAACGGCCGCTTCTTATACCGTGCTTTCGACCTGTTTTTTCGCGACGAACTGCTGGAGTTTTTCCGGCATTTTGGCGTAGAGACGACGGCGGAGGCAGACGGACGCCTATTCCCGACCTCGAACTCCTCGGCCGATGTCGTACGTGCTCTTGAGAAATATATCGTTGAGAGTGGAGTTTGTTTAGAAACACAAACGGAAGTAGAAAGCATAACGGTACAAGCTGGGCGCGTAACGGGGATACACGTCGGACAGACTGAGTACCCCGCCGCAGCGGTCGTTCTGGCAACGGGCGGCGCGTCATACCCCGCCACCGGTTCGGCGGGTGCAGGCTACCGCATGGCAGCAGCGCTGGGTCACCGCATCGTCAGGCTGCGTCCGGTTCTGGTGCCTTTGGTTGTTTTAGAAACTGAAACAGCAAAAAAGATGCAGGGCGCTAGCTTGAACAAAGTGCGTTTAACCGCGTGGAGTTGTAACGGCAGAGATATCCCTCGGCCTGTGCCGCAACTAGTAGATACCGGCCGAGGCTTTTCAGGCAAGTCCTCCCGCCCA
>CAZUXO010000295.1:0-5240 GCA_964624325.1 uncultured Dehalococcoidales bacterium | reverse complement strand
CTGCTTTTATCGTCCCCTTTGCTCTGGCTGTAGCCGCCCTGATAACGGGCAAACTGGGAAACGAGTGGCTTATCACCGCCAGACGCTGGGCGCTAATATCATGGCTTTTGATTGCAGCCGAGATTATCAGCGGTTGCTGGTGGAGTTATGTCAGCTTGGGTGATGGAAGCTACTGGCACTGGGATTCAGTGGAAAATGCCACTCTGATGCCATGGCTGACGGCAACTGCTTTCTTGCATTCCATTTCTATCCAGCGAAAACGCAGCGTCCTCAAGGTTTGGAGCATGGCCCTGGTAATATTGACGTTCGAACTTGTTATCTTCAGCACTTTCTTGAGCCGGAGCGACATTATCGCCTCAATTGACACCTTCAAACAGACCGTTTTCGGGCCGTCATTCCTTGTGTTCCTCGGAGCCACAATGCTCGGATCATCCGTGCTGGTCTTTCTGCGGCGACGCCAACTGGAGGGCAAGCTTCAGATAGAATCCGTGGTATCCAAGGAAAGCACTTTCCTGCTCACTAACCTGCTGCTTGTCGCCTCCACCATAGCCATTCTGGCAGGCACAGTTTACATGCTGCTGAACAGGGACGCACGCGCATTCAAGGCAAGTTTGGCGGCTCCTTTCTTCAACCAGGTAAATGTCCCCATTTTCCTGGCAGTCATTCTCTTGGCAGGTTTATGCACTTCCATCGGCTGGGGTAAAATTGCCATCGGCACGCTGAAACGCAGCCTTTTATTACCTCTGGTGGCCGCACTTTTGCTGGGGGTGGTACTCCTCATATTCGGCGTTAGGGGCTGGTACTCCGTCATAGGACTGGCTCTCTGCTGTTTTGTCCCCTTCACCGCCGTGGCTGAATGGGTTAAATCAACCAGGGCACGGCATCGCACCCGCGGCGATAACTATTTGAAAGCCTTTCTGGGTCTAATATGGGATAACAAACCTCGCCACGGCGGCTATATAATTCACATTGCGCTTATCATGATGGCCGTGGGGGTAATCGGTTCATCGGCTTTTGACGTTACCAGGGAAGCCGCTCTTATGCAGGGAGAATCGATGACCATCAACGGCTATACCATGATCTATGATAAATTTGAATACAGCCCGGCCCAATCCAGAATGATATTTACGGCGACTGTTTCTATTTATCGAAATGGCAAGCTCATAGGTGAACTCAAACCTGTAAAGTATTTTGACCAGAGCTTTAACAGGGACGTGAATACCGCAGCAATCCGCGCAAACCCATTTGAGGACCTTTACGTTACCGCAACTGCCTGGAATGAAGCAGGGCTGACTGCCTTCAAAGTAAGGGTTTTCCCGCTGCTTGTGTGGATATGGATTGGAGGCTGGCTTATGATGCTGGGTGGTTTGATTGCCTTTTGGCCCGATAAACGAAGAAATCTACTCGTGCAGGAAGATTCGACCGTAAAAATCGAGGGGGAAAATAAACAGGAGGGTAATTAGGCCGGAGCCGCGTTCAACGAGGGCAAGGACCTAAAATGCAACGCGCCGTCAGCTTATGAAATGCTAATTTGACATCAATGCTAGAACGTGGTGCAATAAAAGTGGTACATCAAAATAACCTCCAGAAAACCGGGAGACTACTTGTTAGTAACAGGAGGATCTTATGAAGATAATTTTTAACGTCTTGGGAATACTTCTCACTCTTGTTATCGTTGTGGTTCCATTCGGTTGTAAAAATACCACAAATACACAAAGCACAATCGCAACCGCGTCCTCAATAAAATCCACTTCGGTTACCCCGACTAAAACTTTACCGCCAACCACCACTCTTGCTCCAGCGACAAACGCCAATGGGTTTATTATCATCGACATCAGTTCTGCATACGCTGACCCGGCACATGTCAAGGGAACGAAATTCGTGTGGATTAACGAGGACGACAAGATGCATTCGGTGACAAATGATGAGTACGAACCGTGCTGGGAGTTTGTCTTGGATTCCAGGGAGTCTAAAGAGTTCACCATAACCACCCCTGGTTCCTATGTATATTTCTGCAAGTTTCACGATGCTGAGTATGCCGAGATTGTAGTGAACTAGGTCATCATTTTGAGGGGTAGAACCTCTCAACGACCCACCCTCCCGTAAGTGTGGGCAAAGCCCCGCATAATACGCCCGGCATTTTGTGACCGGACCAGGGTATCTGTTAACCTCTGCACCCCTGTTGGAATACATACTTGGTGATCGAATCTATCCGGGGTAAAGGTATCCAATGTGTTTTTCCGGTAAACCTTATCTGTTATAATGATAGCGATTCTCGATTGAAGGCATCCTGATTTCTGCGAGGGTCAAGGAGATCAACTTTGAATCAACAATACGATAAAGACTTCGCTCTATCTTTAGGTTTCAAAGTTAGCTCTCTGGACAAGGTAGAACTGGGTGTTCACGTCCAGATTATGGCTCGGCTTGACGATGCTGAACTGTTTGAAGAAAGCCTTTCTATCGATCCTTCCAAACTTGATATCCCGTTGCTGACTAATTACTTCTCCAGTCAAAAAGACTTAAAAAAAATAATGGTACAAGAATTCAGTGGGTATACAGGCAGTCAAATAAGTGAAGATACAGTACTGGTTGACAGGATAGCGATAAAACTGAGGGATGCCTTTGCTCCCGTATTCTCAGAAAACGGGCTCCAAATAACCATTGCTAAAATAACTTCTAAACTGATTGAATTTGATGACCAGATTAAGGAGTATGAGAAATTAGAAAAGGCAACGGGGAAGGCAAAGGGGTTCCCGATGTGGACATACTTCGCCCCCGTTGGTTTGATAATTATTGTATTGGGAATATGGACTGGCGTAACCGGTAGTTTCCCGCCCTGGGATACCACAACCAATATCAACCCTCCAACGACTACCACCCGTGTGACGACTGGCGCGGCTACTCCCGTGAACAGTAGCACCAAACCAGTGATATTTACCGCCCCCACTACGCCTCCGGCAACTGGCAACCAAAAGATTCGTCTTGAGCCCGGTTCTTACATTCCGTTTAACCTGTACATTGCCGTAGGAACGTCGATAACATTTGAAAACCCGGATGATGTGGAGATCGCCCTCATTTGTGATTATCCTTTTAACCAGAAAATCCTTGTGAGGAACTCTTGGACTTTTACCTTTTCCAAAGCCGGTACATATTCATATTGGATCTAGAGTCAACCGGGCTATAAAGGAACCATCATAGTAGTGTGATGACGTGAAAACCCTTGATGCGGGCAGGCGCAGATATCACCCTGCCTTCGGACCAACTGTAAACCTCATAGGGCCACACTGTGGATGCGGTCACCTGGATGGATTAAGGTGAATATGCCCATCATGGTACCCGTGCATGACGTCTTCATTTGATTCTTGATAGGTTTTTTGTTTATGCTTATACCAAGAAAGCTATAGGAGCAAACCATGCCTGATATTCTGAGCGTGGTCGCCGGCTATTTGCTCGGCTCAATATCATCTACATGGATAGTCATCAAACTCTTGGGTAAGCAGGATATACGCTGCGAACCAGACGGGACTATCAGCGCCGCAACCTCCTACTACAAACTTGGAGCTTTCCCATACGTGCTCACCGTTTTCATGGACATAGCGTTAGCCACCACAGCCGTAATACTGGCCCGAGTGATTTCTCATTCGACTTCAATTGCCATGCTTTCAGGCATGGCCGCCATGATCGGGCACAACTGGTCAGTATTCCTCAGGTTCAAGGGCGGGCAAGGAGCTACCACAATGGCGGGAGCACTGGCTGTCGTCATGATCTGGCCTTTGTTTTATGGGCTGGTAGCTTCAGCTCTGGTAAGCATATTCAGCCACCGTCATGGCCTTGGAACAGCCATCGGAGTTCTCACCATATCTTTGGTGGCACTGATTCAAAACGAAACCGGAGCCCCGGCTTTCTATCCCCTCAGCTTATTTTCGCTGATGCTGATTAAAAGAATCCAGTTATCCAGAGCAGCGGGGCATGGTATTCTGGGTTACACCAAATAAACCGCTCAGCCATGAACAAAATAGTGTTATGTCTTGTTATGGCAATTCCTTCCCAAACATGTTTCAATAAAGGTCGAACTAAAACCGAAGACCTACAGCGTGACCCTTTGGAGAAAAGTTGATGGATGATGCTAGAATTGTCGTCTTTGGGACCACCTGGTGCCCGGATTGCATCCGCACTAAGCGCGTGCTGGACAAACATTCTGTGCGGTATGATTGGATAGACATTTCGGACAACGAGAACGCCCGCGCTTATGTTGAGAAAGTCAACCATGGCAACCGCAGCGTTCCAACCATTGTCTTCCCCGATGGTTCGGTGCTGGTAGAGCCTTCCAATACCGAGTTGGAAAAGAAACTGGCAACCATCAAATAGAGAATAAAAAAGCTCGCAAGATTATGAATGCCCCAGGGATGTTTCGGCTCAGCCCCGCAAAGAAACAGCTGTCCCCACAAGCGCTACCAGATTCCACAAGGAGTGTATGATGATTGTGCTCCAAAGCGACCGGGTTTTGAGTCTCACCACGCCCATCACGATGCCCAAAATGACGATAGTGACCATACCGACTAAATTATACTGAAGATGCAGCGAAGCCCAAACCAGAGAGGTAAAGAGGATGGTGCCCGCCACCCCAATTCGCGAGCGCTGAAGGCCCGCAAAGAGAAATCCACGAAAGAAGGCTTCTTCAAATGCGGGCGCGAAACCCACCACCGCCACCCATAGCAGTGGTAGCCAGCCGGCTGTATTGTAAGTATCTATCATGAAACTGGAATTAACCGCTTCGGCTGAACTCGAATGTGTAAGCGTGTTATACAAAGTTTCCATACCCACAATGGCCGCGAAAGTTATGATAAATATCCCGATTACTGTGACAACTGCCTGACGAGACATCCGCCTGAGGCCAATGTAATCGGCTACGCTTCTGTTCCCGTGAATCCTTATGAAAAGGATGATAAATGAGATACCGGCTATACCGGAGGTAACCGTTGATAGCGCCACCACCAGCCCGTTACTTGCCAGGCTCTGCAAATACACCATGATATCCGAAATAGGACCTGTAGCAATTTTTGCCAGGAGAAAGCCGATTAGCACCAGCGTCTGTGCCGCAAGGAAAATTAGCCCGATAGCGAGCCCCAAACCGATTGTTGCCCATGCGTTCCAGAAATGCGTTTTTGTTTCTGATTCGGGCGGCAAAACCGGCATGGTGGTGATTTCTTCCATAACCCTGCAATAGTATAACTACGCCT